>CAYMYI010000160.1:0-8268 GCA_964394585.1 uncultured Roseobacteraceae bacterium | reverse complement strand
GGCTGTGCGGTAGATATTGGAGTAAATGAGCCTAGTTATGCGGCATTTACCGTGCCACGCCAAAGCTATAGAGTCAAGCTAGGGCAAGCCGATAAAGTGCTTGCTACCCCTCAAGATATTACCCCTTCTAGCAGTTATACCGACTTGCCACAAGATTGGACAAAGTTCCCCGCAGACTCCAATATATGGTTGTCTTGGACTTGGGACAATCCCGTAAACCGAGATGCCGACTGGATTGTGGAAGCGCCCCGCATGACCCATTTTCAGTTATTTTACCAGCTAGAGGGAGAATTATCGGTTAGAAGTCTTACCTCAGGGTACTTAGTAGGCACCCAAAAGCAGGAACTGCTAGAAACGAGACAAAGTATAGTTAGCCTATTCATTCCCCAGAAAGCTAAGACTGTTCGTTTTTGGGCCAAACTCAGAAGCATTGACCGCAAGCCTATCGGGATGGGTATTCGCTTTTATCCCACTAAAACTTGGCTTCGCCAATTGAGTATAGACAACCTCATCCAAGGGCTTTTCCAAGGGCTTTTCTGGATTATGATTCTATACAATCTACTCATTTACACCACCTCTAAAGACAAAACCTATCTTTACTATGTGAGCTATATGGCTGGGGCCGCGGTGTATTTTCTGTACTATTACCACTATTTGTCAGGGTTTGTGTTTAGGGAAGCTCCAATAGCTAGTAGTTATGCTTGGGTACTTTCAGCGCATTCTTCTCCCATATTCTTTTTCTTATTTTCCAGGAGGTTTCTACATACCCAAACCATACTGCCCAAATACGACCGAGTGCTACAAGCTTGGATTGGCATAAGAGTGGTCTTTTTAGTCCTGTTGCTGGGCATTCTCCACTTCACCTTCAATGTAAGGCTAATGGATCAAATCATTACCTACTTTACCATTGGAGAAATGCTGGTGGTATTCATATTGTTGGGTAAGCTTTTTAGGCTGGGCAAAGTTGCGGGCTATTACTACAGCGTGGGCGTAATTGGGCTTTGGGTTGGCAATATGCTCGCTGTATTGGGTAACTCAGGTATATTACCTAAAACAGGACTTTATATAGAAATAGGCACAGGTCTAGAAATATTGCTGTTTTCCCTAGGTCTTGGCTATAGAATGCGAGACAATGAGCTGCAAAAGCGCAAAGCCCAAGAAAGCCTAATTGAGCAGTTGAGGGAAAATGAAGAACTGAAAGACCAAGCCAATCAGGCGCTGGAAATGAAGGTTCAAGAAAGAACCAACCAAATCAACCAGCAGAAAGAGGAGCTTGAGGCGCAGCGCGATGCTTTGGAAAGTGCCTCTTCTATTCTTCGCACTACGTTGGGAAACCTCAATGCCAGCGTCAACTATGCGAAGCGTATACAGCAGGCAATGCTGATAGAAGTAGATCAACTCAAAGGCGCCTATAACAATGGCTTTGTATTCTATAGGCCTAAAGATATACTCAGTGGCGATCTGTACTGGTACTATGAAGCGCCCAGCGCCCAGCTACTGATTGTTGCGGATTGTACAGGGCATGGGGTTCCCGGCGCCTTCATGTCGTTGGTGGCGCATGAAACCTTAGTTGAGTTAGTCCGCTTGAAAGGTATGCGCGATCCTGCGGAAATTTTACAGCAGCTCGATCTCCGCATAGTCGAAAAATTAAGCCAAGACGAAGAAGAAGCCCTAAGTAACGATGGCATGGATTTATCCATGTGTGTGTTCCGAAAAACAGAAAATGATACTACACACATGACATTTTCAGGAGCAAAAACAAAATTGTATGTATATACTCCCAATGATTTTAAGGAGCTACGTGGCGACCGCTTAAGTATTGGAGGAAAAAGCCATAAAGTATTTAAAGCCTTCAGCAATTACGAAGAGCAACTGCCAGCCGGAACGATGGTATATTTATTTTCTGATGGGATTATCGATCAGGCGAATTATCAGCGTAAGGCTTTTTCTTCGCGAAGACTAAAGCAAATTCTAAGTGAGATTAAAACGCTCCCTATTGCCGAGCAAGAAGCTGAACTAACTCAAGCGTTAGACGACTACCAAGGCAATACTCCTCAACGCGATGATATCACGTTTATGGCTTTAAAAGTATAGATAGCCATCTCATTCTTGTATACTAAAAAAGGAGAGTGTTCTGCATACGCTCTCCTTTTTTTATTGTACAATCAAAGAGATTGGTTAGTCGTCGTCAGTATCGGCTTTATCGACCACTACACGGCTATCGCGGTTCGCTAGTTCCCAAGCTGTTTGGAAAATTAGTTGGCTGGTATGCATTAGCTTTTCGAAGTGGATTTTATCTACCGTATCGGTAGGGCGGTGGTAATCGGGGTGTGTTCCATTAAAATAGAAAATTACCGGGATGTTGTGCTTGGCAAAGTTGTAGTGATCCGAGCGATAGTAGAACCGATTAGGATCGTCTTTATCGTTATAGGTATAATCGAGCGTAAAGTTAGGTTTATATTTTTTAGCAACTTGCTCGCTGAGCGAGTGGAGTTCTGAAGAAAGCATATCAGACCCGATAATATACACGTAGTTAGGGTTATCTTCGTGTGGGTCGTCTACTCTGCCAATCATGTCAATATTCAGGTTAGTTACCGTATTTTCTAAAGCGAAAATGGGGTTGTCCGAATAATATTCCGAACCAAGCAAGCCTTTTTCTTCTCCGGTAACAGTCATGAACAAAATACTTCTTCGTGGTTTTATACCTTCCGAAGCTGCTTTTGAAAAGGCTTCGGCAATTTCGAGAACGCCTACTGTACCCGAGCCATCGTCGTCAGCACCGTTGTTAATTTCCCCGTTAGGGCTAACGCCAATGTGGTCATAGTGCGAGGTAATCACTAAGATTTCCTCTTTTTTATCGGTGCCTTCTAAAAAGCCCAACACATTTTCAGTTTCAATCATTTCGGTACTGCGTTTGGCTTTTACGTTTAGTTTCGCTTTGAATTTGCCGGCATACGATTTCTCTTTCTTTTCAATTTTTTTGATGGTTTTTTCTAAAGATTTTTCTGAAGTACCTAGCATTGTTGCTGCATTGCTCTGCGAAGAATAGAAAATGGCAAATGGTTTTTGGTCATCTTCTCCTTTTTTAGGAAACCCTAACGAAGGGCGCGATAACATGGCAGTATAGTAAGAAAGGCGTTGGTCGAACTGTGGATCGATGATTATAGCCCCTAGTGCCCCTTTTGACTGGGCATAACGAAGTTTATTACGCGTGCCGGCAAGATCTGATTCGGCATCGCCGCCTGAAATGAGATAGTTGCCATCTCGATTTTTAGGCTCACCGCTGAGTAACACGATGATTTTTCCTTCTACTGAGCCTAAGGCAGCATAATCAGAGTAGTTTTCGTGTTCAATTCCGTAGCCTGCAAAAACAAACTCTACAGACTGATCCATTTCGAAACGGCCATAGGGTACGAAATGCTCAAATCCTTTTAAAGTTTGGCTGTTGGTTTGAAACGTGATGGATTCCCAGCGGCTCTGCTCGAGTTCAAACGTTTGGTAGTAGGGGTTATCGCTCTGCTTTACAGGGCCAACCAAACCTAAGTTTTTAAAATGATTGGCAATGTATTCTGCCGCTTTTTTTTGTCCGGGTGTTCCCGTTTCGCGCCCCTCAAACTCATCGGAAGCTAAGATACTTAAGTGTTTTTTCAGATCTTCTTGTGTGATAGTTTCTGCGTAGGTTGTTCGTTTCTCGGTATTTTGCTGCGCAACGCTAATTTGTCCAAGTAGCCCGAGCGTGAACGCCACCAAGGCAATTCTTGCATAGAATTTCATATTTACGTATTGTTTAAAGTGTGAAAAGAATATGTGTGATGTTGAAAACTTTTTGTTCAAAAGGATTTCGAGGGGGTAACTTTCTGTTTTTTAAGTCATTTTTGGCGTGCTGTTCTTTCCTCTTAAATACAGCTACTATTATACTTTATAAATATTTAATGTTGCAAAATAATGGCATCCGACGCAACCATTGTTCTTAATAACACTCCTTTAACGCTCTATTTGTCCGAAGCTGACATTGAAGCCCGCATAAAAACGCTAGGCGAAACAATTTATCAAGATTTTGGCGACGAACCTCTCGTGTTGGTAGGGGTACTGAATGGAGCATTCATGTTTTTAACTTCTTTAGCTAAGTCGATTGAAAGCCCCAATCTTTCTGTAGAGTTTGTGAAATACCGGTCGTATGAGGGTACTCAAAGTTCAGGTGTCGTAACGCCCGTACTTCCTTTTACAGAGCAGATACGTGGAAAGCACGTTTTACTTGTGGAAGACATTATAGATACCGGCCTCACTTTGCAAAAACTATTGGCAGATGCAGCCACTTTTAACCCGAAGAGCCTATCAGTAGCGAGTTTGCTGTTAAAACCAGCCAACGTACAGCATCGTTTTACAGTGCCCTATGTAGGGTTTGAAATACCATCCGATTTTGTGGTAGGGTATGGCATGGACTACAATGGGTTAGGCAGAAATTTACGCCACATCTACACTTTAGTAAAGGGCAAAATCTCTTAAAACATTTTCTAAAAAAATGGGCGAGGCTGCTGTAAAAGAAAAAATATGTAGCTACCTTTCTTAAGCCTTTTATAGAGGAGGCATCGGATAGATTTGGTGTTATATACCTATACACAGGATAACTTACGGGAGCTATGAACTTACATGAAATCCGTCGTTTGGTAGGGCAAGGAGAAGGACAGCATATTGAGTTCAAACGCAAATCGGCTGATCCGCTCAAAATAGTGAGAGAGTTAGTCGCTTTTGCGAACCATTCGGGGGGAGTCTTGCTGGTAGGAGTGAACGACGATGGCAACATCCCGGGCTTAAAATATCCTCAAGAAGAAGCCTTTATTATCGAAAAACATATCCTTGCTCATTGTCATCCATTATTCGAATACCAAATTCATTACGTGGATTTGAACTCCCAAAAGCAAATTGTGGCTTTTCAGGTGAAGGAGAGCGCAAAAAAGCCGGTGTACCTATTGTACAACCTTAAAAAAAAGGTGGGTAGGGCATACATCCGCGTTGCCGATCGCAGCGTTAAAGCCAGCCGTGAGGTGCGAAAAGTGCTAAAAGCCCGAAGTAACCCTAACGACATAGGCTTTCAGTATGGTAAAAACGAACAATTCATCATGCAATATTTAGCAGAAAATCCTCGTATTACATTGCCCGAGTTTATCAAACTAGCAGCCATTCCGCCCGAAGAAGCCTCACAAACCTTGATTAACCTTACCATATCGAATGTACTCGAGTTGCACCCTGCCGATGGATACGATTGGTTCACGTTAAAAGAACAAACCCTTTTTTGATTGCATACTCTGCATTTTTTAGATATATTCAGTGAGACTAAAACTTTTTGAATATGCGTCAAGCATTACTTTTTTTATTTCTAGTTTGTTCGAGTATTTCTTCTTTCGGTCAGGAGCAACCAATGGATTCGTTAGAGCATTTGTTGTGGCAAGTTGAAGGGAAAGCCAAAGTGGATTTGCTCAATAAGATATCCAAAGATTACTGGTATACCGCGCCGGGAACATCTATTGAATATGGTAGAAAAGCCCTTGTAGAGGCACAACAAATTGAATATGCAAAAGGGCAAGCCGATGCCTACAATAATTTAGGTGTAGTGTATAAAAATTTGGGAGAGTATCCAGATGCACAGTCGTATCATTTGAAAGCTCTGAAGATTCGAGAAGAAATACAAGATACGGATGGAGTAGCGGCATCGTGTAGTAATTTAGGTACGGTGTATCGCTACGAAGGGAAGTATGATGAAGCACTTCGTTTTTATGAGCGTTGTTTAGAGCTCGATAGGCAATCTGGAAATAAAAGCTACATATCTTCTACTTTAGGGAGTATTGGGAATGTTTACTTGCAGATGGAGGAAAAACGCGATGCTATTCGCTATTTAACTGAGGCACTTAGCATGGCACAAGCGTCGGAAGATTCGTCCCGTATAGCTGTATCGAAAGTAAACTTAGGAAAAGCTTACCGTGTTTTCGCAGATTTTAACAACGCCGAGCCTCTGTTAGAAGACGCGTTGCAATGGTTCGAGCAAACACAGAACTCGTTTGAAATTGCCAATGTCCTTTTTGAACTAGCAAAGCTAGCATTTCAACAAGGCAAGCTCCTTGTATCGAATGCCTATGCTGAACGTGCTCTTGAAGCAGCAATATCTTTAAATCTTAAACCGAAAATTCAGGAAATCAGTGAATTGTTGTATCAGCTTAACGAGCTGAATGGTAACTATGAACAGGCGCTTGAGTACCATAAAATGTTTAAAACCTATCAAGATAGCATTTTAAATGAGGCGAATATTCAGCGTGCAAATGCCCTTTCGTACGGGTATGAGTTAGAAAAGCGCGAAAAAGAAATCGAGATTTTAAATAAAAGTAGGGCATTGCAACAAACCATCAATTGGGCACTTGCAGGGGGAGTGCTTTCGCTCTTTGTGTTGGCTTTTTTATTGTTGAGGGGAAACCACTTGAAAAAACGTAAAAACTTAGCTTTAGCCCAGCAAAAGCAAGAAATAGAAAGGAAAAACTCAGAATTGCAGCTACAAGCCGAAGAGATTATCTCACAGCGCGACTTTATCGAAGCGCAAAATCAAGATTTAAAACAACAAAAGCAGCAAATAGAAAAAAGTCAAAAAAATTTAGAACGTCTGAGTGCAATTGGGCAAAACCTGACTACGCAATTACAACTCTCGGTAATTATTCAAAAAGTATACGAGCAAGTGAAATTACTCATGCCTGCGGAAGCTTTCGGGATTGGCATTATCGACGATTTGAAGCCAAGAATTGTATTTAAAGGGTTTATTGCAAAAGGAAACGAAGAGCCTGTACATTACGATGAGCTGAGCGATTTATCCAAAATTTCGTCGGTATGTATTAAATATAGAAAGGTAATCTTCACCAATGACCTCGCTGCCGAATACAGTCAGTTAGTGGATACACCGGAAAAACAACTACAAACGTATCAGCCCACTGATGCTGAAGGCGAAATTCCGCAGTCGCTCATTTATGTGCCTCTTGCTATACATGGAAATGTTATTGGCGTACTGACCATCCAGAGTTATCAAAAAAATGCTTACAGTGAAAACGATATTGCTATGTTAAATACATTGGCGGTTTATGTAGCAATAGCACTTGATAATGCAAAAGCTTACCAGTTAGTCCGTAATGAAAAACAAAAAATAACCGATAGCATACGCTATGCCGAACGGATTCAGCAGGCGATTCTCCCGCGGGAAAACTTATTATGTTATCATTTTAGAGAAGTATTCACGATATTTTTACCAAAGGATATTATTTCCGGAGATTTCTACTGGTATGCAAAACTAGATGAGTACATCTTTTTAGCTATGGTAGATTGTACCGGGCACGGCGTTCCAGGTGCTTTTATGTCGCTAATTGGAAACTCGCTGTTAAATGGCATTATCAGAGAAAGGCGGATTTTTGAGCCTAAAGAAGTATTAAAGCTACTTCACGAAGGTGTGAAAGAAAACCTTCAGCAAGAATATTCTGAAAATCAAGACGGCATGGATATGACATTGTGCCGATTTAATGGAAAGGAACTTGCCTACGCTGGGGCAAAGGGGAAACTGTTTTTATCGCGAAACGGAAATGTAGAAATACTACGTACCGACCGAATTAATATAGGAGGAAGCTACATGCAGAAATCTACGGTGGAGTTTCAACAGTTTACACGATTTTTGGAAACAGATGACGTTCTTTACCTGACTACCGATGGATATATCGATGCGGTAAACCCTCAACGTAGACGTTTTTCTACCCCGCAGTTAGCCGAACTTTTGGCATCCCTATCTGAAGACTCCCTGGAAGTGCAGCGTACTAAAATACTCCGTACATTGGAAGAGTTTAAACAAGGGACACCCCAACGTGATGATATTACAATGATTGGCGTAAAGTTTTAATCAAATACAACCAAAGTTTTTAATTATGAAAATGTTGAAGGCTTTCTTATCAATGCTATGCTTGTTCCCCTTGCTGGCAAGTGCTCAAGAGGGTAAACTATTTATAATTGGAGGAGGAAAACGCCCCCCAAGCCTTATTTCTATTTTAGTTGACGAAGCGAATGTTCGCAGCGAAGGGTATATCGTAGTATTGCCCATGGCAAGTTCTGAACCCGATACAGCCGCATACTATAGTAGTAAACAGTTTCATGAAATAGGAATACCAAAAGAAAGAGTGATTGCCCTTAATTTTTTGAAAGGAGAAAAACCTACACAAACCGCCCTAGATTCTCTTAGAACTGCTCGGT
>CAYMYI010000159.1:0-8287 GCA_964394585.1 uncultured Roseobacteraceae bacterium | reverse complement strand
TGCCCTACAAGATGCTTTTGTGAGTGCTTTTCGAAAGCTGCATCAGTTTAAGGGCGAATCGACAGTGGGCGCATGGCTCAAACGCATTGTGGTAAATACATGCCTTACTCAACTGCGTAAACGCAGTATCGAAATAATACCACAAACAGCGATTGAAGAGATGCCCCTTGCCGCCGACTCCCTAGAAGAACAAGGGGAACTCACTCTTGAAGTGGAGCGAGTGAAAGCTGCCATTCAAGAACTACCCAATGGGTTTCGCATTGTGCTATCCTTGTATTTACTCGAAGGGTACGACCACAAAGAAATTGCTGAAATTCTGGAGATTACCGAGTCGACTTCCAAATCGCAGTATAACCGCGCTAAAAAGAAGCTTCGAGCCATGCTGAGCAGTTAAACCCTCTATTTTCTACAAACATTAAATTGATTCAATAAAACGATGGACGAATTAGAAAAATATATCAGAGAACATAGCGAGCAATTTCACGAAAGCCCACCTCCGAAGCTATTCGGGCGCATTCGCAAAGAACTTTATGCGGAGGATGAACTCGAGCAATTTATTAGGGAAAACCAAGATGAATTTAACAACAGAATGCCCTCTGAGCACAATTGGGAGGCAATTCGCCAACGTCTGAAACCTGAGTATATTCCCTCGAAACAGGTATCTGTAGCATTCGTATGGCGGATGGCAGCGGCTTTTGTAGTAATTCTTTGCGCTACGGTGTATGTCGTATGGCAGGTTGCCACATTTAGCCAAGAAAAAAACACTTCCTATACCCAAACTACTCTCGAAGAAATTTCCCCAGAGTTGCAACAAACCGAGCAATATTATCAACAAGTAATTAACGAGCACACTCGTATGCTCGAAGGCTACAAAAAAAGTAAACCTAAGTTAGTAAACGATTTTAAGCACGACCTTGAAGAACTCGATGCCGCTTATAATTCACTTAAACAGGAATTAATCCAAAACACAGGCAATCAGCGCATTGTCAACGAAATGATTCAAAATCTACAAATGCGAGTAACACTTTTAAACCATCAAATTCAAATTCTTGAAAACATAAAACAACAAAAACATGAAAACGCTCAAACTCACAATCTTTAATTTAGGGCTTTGGCTTTTAAGTACAGTAGCTTTTGCCCAAGACGATGAACTCAGTATGACTTTTACGAAAGAGTTCTCGGTAGCCAATCCCCAGGAACGCTTGGTAATCTCCAATAAATTTGGCGATGTATACGTAGAATCGTGGGATAAAAACCAAGTAGTAATTGAAGTAACTAAACGTGCCTGGGGGCGCAATGCAGAAAAGCTTTACGAACGAATATCGTTCGATGCCTCGCAATCGAACGGAGAAATTCGGATAGCAACTATTATTAAGCATAACATGAATACTTCTTCGAAATCGGGGTTTGAAATTAACTACAAGGTAAAAATGCCGAAAGCTAACCCTCTTGAACTCGAAAACAGTTTTGGTTACACTTACCTTGCCGATTTAGATGGCGATGTAACCCTAGAAATATCGCATGGTGAACTAAAGGCAGGTACGCTGCGAGGAAAAAACGTAGAAATTGAAGTTAGCTTTGCTTCTTCAGTAGATATTACCGAAGTAGTGGATGCTGAGTTAGAAACTTCGTTCTCTAGCAACGTTCGTGTAGGGAAGGCAAACCAACTCACGTACGATGGCAAAAATGGTAATTTTGAAATCGAAGAGGTAAACTCACTCAATGCCGACGTCGCTTACCTCAACTTAGAAATAGGGCTGGTAAACCACGTGCTAAACGTTGAAAATCGATTCGGAAGTGGCGAGGTAGAAGAACTTGGCGCCAATTTCACTTCGGTACATGTAGAGTCGAGCCACGGATCATTCACAATTGAACTCGCCGACGAGATGGCACCTTTTAGCTTTGAGGTAAACACATCGTTTGGTGCATTCAAACGTCCTTCAGACTTTATCGAAATTTTCAAAGAAAAATCTGACCATACATCGGCTTCTTACCAGGGGCGCTATAAAGGTGGGCAAACTAGAAAACTAACTGCGGATATGAGTTTTGGCGATTTCCGTTTACGATAAGCCTTTCCTGAGTACTAGAGCAAACAATTCCACAGTTGGGCAGTTTTTTTTTCGGTTACTACACGTAACATTGGGGATTTCCCGTTACAAAATCACTCATCACAAAAGAAACTGCACTAACATGAAAATGAAAAAGTATTTAGGAAGTACACTCCTACTCGTACTGTGTTGGACAAAGGTTTGTATGGCGCAAGACGAATTCAATATGGACGATTTTGCCGCAGCCGACGACACAGAAATCAAGCAATTTTGCGACAATAAAGTTATCAACCTAAGCCCCACCAAACTTGTAAGCATTAGCTACGATTTTGTGGGGTCTTTTGATATGGAAACCGAGCAAGGCGATGCACTTGAAGGTAGTTACCAAGCTACTTCGGCGGTGAACCTCAACCATGGGCTTCGGCTCGATGCGAACTTCCCTATCATTTCGAAAAGCGCCATCATTGTGAATGCTACATTCAACCACTGGGAAAGCCACTATAATTTCGATGCGGTTTCTAGCGAGCATGGTTTAGCCGCTCGTCTTGATGCCGCTCCCCTTCGCTCTACGCGCGCCGGTGTCGTGATTTTCAAGCCCCTCAATGTGAAGAATTTCATGATTTTTCAGTTTGATGCCGCCCTAAACGGTTCCTATAATTTCGACGAGTACCAACCTAATTTCAGCAAGTTGAAGTATAGCGCTTCCTTTTTATATGGATGGAAATTCAACGATAACACCAACTTAGCTATCGGTGCATCACGCACCTACCGGGGCGGGCGGGTTTTGCATATCCCTGTCTTGTTATACAATAAGACCTTTAACGACAAATGGGGGCTTGAACTATTGCTACCGGCTCGTGGAGCAGTCCGACATAATTTCTCTACCAAATCGGTAATGATGTTTGGTTACGAGCTAGAAGGAGATAGTTATTTCTTAGAAGGTACTGCCTCCAATGGCTTGGGGTTTCCTACCGATGACCTCGAACTACGCAAATCGGAAATTCGCACACGCGTTTCGTGGGATAAATCGTTAAGCGATTTCATCTGGCTAAATTTACAAGCCGGTGTGCGGGTCAACTATCGTTTTGCTCTCGATCAAAATGCCGAAGCAAACGATGCACTACTCGATAATACCATCGGTTTGCCGCTGTACTTCCGTGTTGGGTTCAGCTTGGTAAGCCCCTAATGCAATATTCATGTATGTTTCATTCACTCCTTTAACCCTCATCTCAAATGAAAAAAACAGTTTTGCTTTGGTTAATAACATCTTTCTGGATAGTTACTGCACAAGCCCAAGATTCGGAAACTGCCGACCTAATTGTAGGGAATTGGCAACCCAGCGACGGGCGCTCAGTGGTTACCATTTACAAAGGCAACCCCGATAACGGAGAAGATCCGAACAAATATTATGGGAAAGTAGTATGGCTCAAAGAACCTAACGACGAAAATGGAAACCCTCGTCGCGATATTAATAACCCTGACCCTGAACGCCACAACGACCCTGTGAAAGGAATGGTCATTTTGAAAGAATTAGAGTTTACCGGTAGTAAGAAAGAACCTGAGTGGGAAAATGGCACTATTTACGACCCCAAAAATGGCTCAACGTATGATTTCTATGTAGAGATGTCGCGGCAAAACACCAATTTACTTGAAGCACGCGGATACATTGGCGTATCCTTGTTTGGTAGAACTGATACTTGGAAACGTCTGGTTAAGAAAGGATAAGGCAGCCAAAATTCCCCAAAAACGCTCAATAAGCTGTTCCGAGTTTAGCCTTGCTATCGTTGGAACAGCTTATTTTATGTAAGTGGAATCTGCAGTGTGAAAATTGTTTGCTCCTGCGACGATTCGGTAAGCTGCAACGTACCTCCTAGCCGTTCGGCGGCTTCTCTGGCCACGTACAGCCCCAACCCCGATCCATACGATCGGTTCGTAGCACGATAAAACATTTCAAAAATGTGTGGTTGATGCTCAGGTGCGATACCCATCCCATTATCCATCACGGTGATAGATAAGCCACTATTTTCTGCATGAATTGTAACTTCTACAAAACAGTGCTCGCGGTAAGCGCTTGCAAACTTCAAACTATTAGAAATCAGGTTTTGCAGTATCATGTGTAATCGCGAGGCATCGGTGTATATGGGTTCTTTCACACAATTCTGCAAGCGTACTACCACCCGATCGGAGTGTGGCAAATAGCCTAAGTTTTCTAAAATGGCGGCAAGCATCTTTTCAAAATCAATCTTTTCGCGGCTCACTTCCATACGCGCATTGCGCGAGTAATTGGTGATTTCGTGAATCGTAGCATCGAGTTTATGCACACTTTGCTCTATATGCTCCAACAATTCAGGCTGTGTTGGCTGTTCTTTCAGAATACCCACCAACCCGAGAATCGACGAGAGTGGCGAACGTAAATTATGAGAGGTACTGTACACAAAGTGGTCGAGTTCTGCATTTGTTTTCTTCAGTTCTTCTAGGTGAGTACGTAGATCGTTTTCAATTTCTTTGAGTTCTGTAATATTAAGGTTCACGCCCACAACACGTTGCACCTCTTCGTTTTCGCGCATAACTTCAGCGTGCATTCGCACGTGTACAATTGTGCCTTCTTTTGGTGCAATCCGGTATTCTACCTCAAATTCATGCATTGTAGGCTCTTCAAAAGCACGTTGAAAAAGTAGTTGCACTTTCGCCAAATCTTCGGGGTGTACCTTCTGAAACATAATCGCCCATAAATCTTTACTCTCTTCGGCAGTTTCATGGTACATAGTGTACATAGAGCTATCCCAGACGACGGTTTGGTCGGTATGATCGTAGTCCCACACACCGATGGTATCTGTTTTTGTAGCGATAAAAAGACGATTACTCACCTGTTTTAATTGTTTCTGCGCCTCCACTCTTAAGGAAATATCTTCTAGCATTAATAGAACCGCCTGAATTCCTTCGTACTCGATAGGGGCTGCAGCTAATGACGCATAGAACGGTCTTCCCGACTTATCAGTAAATTGCCACTCTGTTAAGCTGTGTTTCTTTTTGCCAATCGTTCCGAACTCTTTGAGAAAACGAGCGTGTTGTTCGCTTGCTAATAATTCGGTGAGGGGTATACCCATGAGTTTGGATGATTTCCGCTGAAATTTATGCCGAGCGGCATGATTCGCGTGTAAGACCTGCTGATTTTCTGCTGAGTAAATCAACAACATTTGGGGGTTACTTTCGAAGAGTGTTTTGTACTTGCGTTCGCTTGCTTTTAGGGCAAGTTCTGCCTTTTTTCGCTCGGTGATATTTTTACCAACTCCCTGGATTTCAGTTACATCACCTTCTTGATTCAAAATCCCCATGAACTCCCACTCTGTCCAAATGAGCGTTCCTTCGGGCAGGCAATTCCGAATAGAAATTTGAAAGATTTTCCCAGGATCAAGTAAGCATTTTTGCAAAGTTTCTTGCAGTTTGCGCTGATCTTCCCTAACGGCAGAAAGCGCATGTGGCTCGCCGGCTGCTTGTTTCCACGATAGCCCAAAGGTTTCTAAAAAGGTTTTATTGGCAAACGTATGGCAGCCCTGTGTGTTGGTACGTACTAAAAAATTAGATTGCGAATCAATCAGCGAGCTTAATTGGTGATGCCGTTTCAGCAGTTCACTTTCCCTACGTTTTATTTCGGTATTATCTTTAGAAACGTCAATCACGCCAATTACATGCCCTTTTTCATCGTGCACAGGGTTCATTTGCCCGCTTACCCAAATCAGTTCTTGCGTTTCAGGGTGCACATAAGTCCATTCCCAGTTTTCGTAAAGGTGTTTGTTTTCATCAAAGAAATTGAGAAAATGGTTGAGGTTGAAAGTAGGATTGAGCTGTTGGATATTTGTGCCGATAAGTGCATTCCGAGCCATGCCGTATAGTTGGGTTGCCGGTTCGTTCACATATACAATCTCTCCTTCGATATCGGTTACTAGAATACTATCGCGTACGTTAGCGAGGATTTGCGAACGTAGCTTAAGGCGGTTTTTATCAGAAAGTTGCTGTTCTAGCAAAGCTACTTTCTGTTGTAATTGTTCATAGCTGAGCGTATGTTTCGCCATGGCATCTTGCTTTTTAGTGTAAAGTTTCTGCCTTGTAAGTACCTTTAAGATAATGAAAGGTTTTGCTACGTTCAACTACTTTTTGATGAACGTTACAATTAGTTTTTTAGCGACAATAGCATAGCTCTGAACGCGATAGTATGCCAAAAATTTAGGGAGATAAACGTGCTTTCGCTTGTTTTTTAAATCGATGATGAGTTGATCTTGCTGTTGTAATACTTTCACTTCACTTTCTTCTACAAAAGGCATGGAAACAGTTAGCTCGAACTTACTTCCTTTTTCGGAAAGCTGATAAGGCTTTTCGTTATGGTAAATTTGTGTGGGGTCTTCCTCTCCATAAAAATGATCGGCAATGGTGCGTAGGCGATCTATTCCAAAAACTTCTTTCCCCAAATGAGGTGCTTTAAAAATGGGTAATGGAGCAAAGCTATTTTCGATATCTTCTAAGTAATCGGCTTGGTTGCTAACATACGATTGAAAGAAAGAGCCTTCCAACTCATCGGGTAAAATGCGGTTCACTAGTACAGAATCTACAGCGTAGCCATACATCTGTAAGAACGCATAGGCACGCTTTGCTTCTTGAATTACCATACGTTCGGGGTTCATCACCAAGCGCATGCTGGTAATATCGGGGTTGGCGAAAATCTCCTGAATCTTTCCGAGCTTACCAAATAACGTATCCATTTCTTCATAGCCTTTGTCGACGGGGACACCGGTTACAACACGCACCATACCCCCTAGCCCTTGGATCATCGCTTTTTGCCCAGGAATTGATTTTTTGAGCCACCATTGCGTAACCTGAGGCAGATTCAAAAATGTGAGGGTTTCGCCCGTAGGCGCACTATCCACAATAATCACGTCGTAGGCTTTGGAGCGGTAATGCTGTTCGAGCCAAAGGAATGCGCTGCCTTCCTCCATGCCGGGTAAGGCTGAGAGTTCTTCGGCTACAATTTTATTTACACCTTGCCATTTAAAAACCGTGAGCAGAAGTTCGCGCATATTTCCCCAATACTTTTTCATGGAGTAGTACACATCGAGTTCTTGAGCATAAAGTCGGTCAGCAACTTTGGTAGGTTCAGGTTCTAACGTTACGTTGAGCGAATCGGAAAGGCTATGAGCCGGATCGGTAGAAATCACCAGAGTTTCGTACCCCAACTCTGCACAGCGCAACGCCGTAGCCGCCGCTGCGGTGGTCTTTCCTACCCCTCCTTTTCCTGTAAATAATAATATGCGCATGATGGATTATGTTGATTATTTCGGTATTCTGTGCTTCAAACGCCTTGGATACACAATGAAATAAAAAATGATGAAAAAGGCTGAAGCCCCGATAATACCCAATTTCAGGGCATTGGGTAGCTCGGTGAGGCGCGTTACAAAGCCTTCTAAAAAAGCGGCAAATACAAACAAAGGCACTAACCCAACGATAAGCTTTAACCCCTCTTTGGCACCTCGCTTCAAAGAAACCATCCGCGAATATGTACCGGGAAACAGTAGACTATTTCCCAAGATAATCCCTGCCCCACCTGCAATTACGATAGAGGCAATTTCGATGGTTCCGTGTATCCAGATGGTCATGAACGACTCAAACAACAAACCGTATTCGTAGAAAAAATACTGGAATACGCCCACCATAATCCCGTTGTATGCCAAGATGATAACCGTACCTAACGAGGCTAAAATCCCTAACACAAATACTCGAAACGATACCATAATATTGTTTAGCGTGATGTAGCTAAACATATCGGAACGGCTTGCATTTTTGTATACAGCCATCGGGTCGTTTTTCTGAATGTTTTCGATGGTCATGTTTACGTAGCCATCCCCTAAAATGAGTCTTGCAAAGGTTTCATCGTGGATAGAGGAGATAACCCCAATAGCAGCGGCAAGTATAAAAAACAAGAAGGCATATCCTAACTGCTTGCGGTTAACGTATGAGATTTCAGGCACTTCGTATTTCCAAAACGTAATAAACCGACTGTCTTTTTCCTTTTTATTTTTATATATAGACTGATGAATACGTACGGCAAGATGGTTCAAATATGCCGTTGTTTTACTTTTAGGGTAGAACGTCCGTGCGTAGGATAGGTCATCGGTTACATAAATAAAAAGTTCAGAAAGCTGGTCGGGTGTAGGGCGTTCTTCCGCTTTTTTATCCATCAGCTTTTC
>CAYMYI010000158.1:0-8347 GCA_964394585.1 uncultured Roseobacteraceae bacterium | reverse complement strand
GGTTTCGTTCAAGGTTTCGTTGTAGGTATCGTACTGAAAGCTCGCCCCTACTTTAAATTTATGGTTTGTGTTACTTAAGATGCTTTGATAGATTCCGTTGGCATAAAATGATTGCTGAGTTGCATCGTAGCGATTGAGTCCAAAGTAACTATCTTGGGCGTGGGTAACTGCCGATAGTTGCACCCCAAATGTACGCCAAGGGATTAGTTCTGATACTTTCCCTATTTTCGCCCACCCTTCTAATCGCTGAGTATTAAGTTCCATTTCCCATCGGCTGCCCGAAGGGTTGGTAGCTCCTTCTGAAAGTTGCCCCCCTACCGAATTGGTCAGGGTTCCTTTAACGCCAAATTGAGCCCTCCAGCCATCATTACCCATGTATTTCCATCGATTTAAAGCTACCAAATTCTCTCGCAGGGGCATATCTAAAAAGGAGTCATCGTTGTGGTCCCACTCAATGTCGTTCCGACTACCATGTAGCAAAACAGCCGTAGACCATTTCCCTCCTTTAAACCGATGCGCTAAGTTGGTATTTGCTTCAAAACGCCCCATTTGGTTTGCATATGCATTTAGGTATAAGCGATCTGCCGTTTCAGGTTGGCGCAAGGTTACATCAATTTGGCCGGCGATGCTTTCAAAGCCATTTACCACCGAACCGGTTCCTTTGTTAAGCTGGATATTTTCAATCCATGTTCCGGGAACATAAGCCAGCCCATAAAGTGCGGAAAGTCCTCGAATGTTAGGCATATTTTCGCGCATAATTTGGGTGTAGGGTCCTGCAAGGCCCAGCATTTGAATCTGCCTTGTCCCGGTTACCGCATCGGTAAAGGAAACATCCACGCTAGGTGTAGTTTCAAAGCTTTCGGAGAGGTTGCAACACGCCGCCTTCATGAGTTCTTCTTCATTCAGCGTTTCCACTTTGTTCGCCCGTATGTAGTCAATCTCAGTAGATTTTTTTTGGTGCACTACCTCAACCTCTTCCAACTGTACATCAGGCTGTAAGAACACTTCTAATTTTGCTGGGTTTGCCACCTCTATCGTATCGGGTTTGAAACCAATAAAACTTACGACAAGCTGTGAGGTCGTTTCAATCCGTTCTAACGAAAAGACGCCTTCAGCATTGGTAGCTACACCTCGGCTCGTGCCTAACCAATACACACTAGCTCCTACAAGCGGTGTTTGCCTGTTTTCCGCGTTAATTTCATACACAATACCTGTTACATTAGGCTTCTCTTGCTGTGCCCATAGAGAACCCACTGTGGCAAGGTATAGTAGTACCGTACTTATACTATGTTTCATCTGTAAAAAATGCAGCTTAGTGTACCTCTACTCCATCGCGATAGGCACAGCACGCTGGGAGTTTCTGGTATGCTTCTTTACTTGCTTTTACCTTTTCGGTGTCGTGGCCAGCATCGGCTACAGCTTGTTGAATGGATTGTTCATTCGTGTGTTTCGTTTTATATATCACTTTGAGTTCTTGCTTATCTTTATCCCATTGGGCAAGCTTAACTCCTTTTATAAGTGCTGCCGATTCTATCCGTTGTTTACACATATTGCAAACACCCGATGCCTTAAATGTTACGGTTTGTACTTTGGGTTGCACATTATCTTGAGCTTGTGCATTCGCAGCAATCAACACAGTTCCGGCAATACATACTATTATTTTTAAGATCTGTTTCATTACGATGAGTCTTTAGAAATGATTATTCAGGAAAATAAAAGAAAGAATTGAGGAGGCTTCTGAGAGCCTTTTCCACTTCAAATCTTGGGATAAAGAAAATCCAATCCCATTATTAAAGCATGAGGAGGGGATAACCTGATAAGACTAACCGTAAAACGTAAGCGAACAGTAGAGCAACCGTAGCGACTCGTTAGGAGGAGGGAATGGTTGAGGGAAATTGGGAATCGAATGGCTCGTTATATCCTCTTCAGAAATAAGCACGATAGATAGCTGCGGCATAAGCACCGTAACAGGAGCAAATGTAAACCGAGCACTTTCTACCGTTTGCTGCTCCTCAACATCATGTTGTATGAGATAGGTGTCGTCGCTACAGCAGCCGATAGGCATTTCCATATCGCCGCAACAGCATTTTTTACTAAAGGAAAGGAGTTCTACCGACTCAATTTCCCCTAGGCAATAGTGCACATTTACCGCTACCCCCATAGAGGTAACCGCATAAAATAGGGCAAATGCTATCGAAGCGATTTTTTTCATATTTGTCTGAGTAATACAAAACTGAAGATAAAAGTTCAATAAATATATTTATCGAATGAATTTAGCATTTTTTTAAAGGTTCTACTTTGCCCACTCACCGCAAAAGATGGAAATTATCCGCCGTTCTCTTTTCTTTTTCTTTTAATTTGTGAAAGCTCAAAGTCTGAACAAAAAACATGAGAATAGATATTATCACTTGCTTACCCAAGTTGCTTGAGAGTCCGTTTTCGCATTCCATCCTAAAGCGCGCGCAACAAAAAGGCATTGTAGAAGTAGTTATCCACGATTTGCGAGAGTATGGCATCAATAAACACCAACAAATAGATGATTATGCGTATGGAATGGGTGCGGGCATGGTGTTGATGATTGAACCCATCGACCGCTGTATATCTGCTTTGAAAGCAAAACGCACCTATCAGGAGGTGATTTACATGACCCCAGACGGCGAGCTATTCCAACAAGGAGTGGCGAATCACTTGGCAATGCAGCAAAACCTCATTATTTTATGTGGACATTACAAAGGGGTGGACGAACGAGTGCGCGAACATTTCATTACAAAAGAGATTAGCATAGGCGATTATGTGCTTTCCGGTGGAGAACTGGCAGCGGCTGTTGTTGCCGATGCTGTTATTCGCTTGCTACCGGGGGTACTTTCCGATGAAACTTCCGCACTTACCGACTCTTTCCAAGACGGTTTGCTCGCCCCCCCAATCTACACACGCCCTGCAGAATACAAAGGGATGAAAGTGCCCGATGTGCTGCTATCGGGGCATGAAGCCAAAATGGAGGATTGGCGTATAGAAAAGGCATTAGAACGGACGCAACAACGCCGACCTGATTTGTATAAAAAAATTAAAAACGATAACGCTTAAAATCTCTTACTTATGACAAAACGCACCTTTGCCCTTGCCTTTTTGCTCATTTGGCTAGCTGCTTGTGGAGGCGACTCTTCCAAAAATGAACAAGCCTCCTCTGAACAAAATACACCTCCTACTAGCACAACAAAAGAGGATACGCCCCAAACTCCTTCCGAGGAAACAACTACTGAAACTACTGAAGATGCTACTCCTAGCTTTGTAGACTTCTTCGCCAAAAACTTTGTGGGGAAATCGCAAACGGGGGTTCTTAACGGGATTACGGCGGCAATTGACCCTGAAACAGGCATCTACATGGTACATACCATTGGGGCAAACCCTGTAATTGCGAATTACCAAACAGTGGCGCAAATGCAGGAAACGATTCCTGACCTAGGCAACTTACTTGCCGACATTAACTGCCAACTTTCCGAAGAGCCACTCCCCACACTCAATGCAGAAGGGCGTTTTGAAAAACAAGGTTGTTTCACACAAGAGGTTAGCGGTAGTATCGCCATCAGTGAACGATATCAAGAAATTGCCGACTTGCTGCTCATCTCATATGAGGAAGCAGAGCTAGAAGCCGCTAAACAAGCTGATGCAAAAATTTCCCGTATGGTGCTTCTTACTAAAGTGGGTGTAAAAATGGGCTTTGCCTTAAAAGATGGCGAATGGAAACTCTCCCTACTCGATTTGTACAGCTTTGAAATGGGCGTGTAACTATCATCTATCCGGCACAAAATATTATGAAAATAAGATATTGGGGAAGCATCGGGATTGTAATGATCCTCTTAGCGAGTTGCCAATCGGAAAGGGTTACCCTAAAGCGACTGCAAAATAATTGGTATCTCACTAAGCAAGAAAATCAGCTACAATACTTTTCTACTAAGCAGCCCTCTGCCGAACGAAGGATAATCCGATGGCAGTTCTTAGAAAACGGTGAGCTGATTCGGGAAATGCCCGATGCATCCGATCGCCCTAAGTTAGATACAGGCATGTGGCAACTTACCGAGGAAAATCTCTTAAAGATTCAGTTTCCTTCAAAAAACAAAGTACAAACCCTACACTTACAAAAACTGAGGAAAAATCTGCTCGTGTTGGAACTTACACCATAAAATCAAAGAAAGTTGTTCCCTCACAGGTTTTTATATTAACTTAGAAAACACATACATTTAATAATTAGCACATACCAAAAAACGATTACTTACTATGGGGAAAACTTCGGTAACTCTCGGAATTGATATTGGCGGCACTAATACTAAACTTGGTTTGGTAAACAAAGAAGGAAAATGCATTGTAAGCCGAAGTATTCCTACCCATGCAGACGAAGACCTCGATATTTTTTTAAGCGAGTTGTTTAGTAGTATCGAAGAAATGGCAAAACCCGTTGCCGACCAGGTAGCCATCCAAGCGGTGGGCATAGGTGCTCCTAATGCCAATTATTACTCCGGAAGTATCGAAGAAGCCCCCAATATCAGTTGGGGACAGCACGTTCCCCTTGTTGATATTGTGAAAGAAAAGCTGGGTTTACCTACTGTACTCACCAACGATGCCAACGCTGCTGCCATTGGAGAACAGTTTTTCGGAGTTGCCAAAGGCATGAAAAACTTTATTGTAATCACGTTAGGTACCGGGCTAGGCAGTGGTATAGTAGTGAATGGCGAACTGGTTTATGGCCACGATGGTTTCGCCGGAGAACTTGGACACGTTACCGTGATTCCCGGAGGCCGCGACCATACTACCGGGCTAAAGGGCACACTCGAAACCTACGTTTCGGCTACTGGCATCAAACGAACGATTTTTGAACTTTTGGCGCTGCGAATCCACCCTAGCACATTGCGCGATGTAAGCTTTAATCAACTCACAGCAAAAGATATTACAGAAGCTGCCTTAAACGGTGATCTAATTGCCAAAGAAGCGTTCGAATATACAGGAAAGATGCTCGGCGTTGCCCTTGCCAACTCTGTGGCGCATGTAAGCCCCGAAGCTATTATTTTGTTTGGTGGGCTGGCTAACTCCGGGGAGTTGTTGCTCAATCCGACCAAAAAATATTTTGAAGAAAACCTGTTACATATCTTTCGGAATAAAGTAAAAATTTTGCTTTCCGATTTAAAAGGAGATAATACCGCCGTATTGGGTGCAGGAGCATTAGCATGGAGCGCCCTGCCTTCCACATAACTACGCTATACTACCGATTGCGCTATCATTTCCCCAAAAGCTGGTAACAACTGTTTTTCCATGAGGAATAGCTCCGGCTCAATTAACTCGAGTTCCATTACTAAGAATGTGCCTTCTGCGATAAGCCCATCTACACGAGCGTATGGCAAAGGCTTTGCCGAAAAAGACGCTAACGCTTCCAATGCTGAGGAAACCAACGTGGTGGGCGCTTCGAGTAGCTGATAGGTTCCTCCATGCTCTTCTTGCACCCGGAAATCGCCAGGTTTAGTACGCTTAATAACCGCATGGCTAAATCGATGGTAATAAAAAACTAACGACCACTCGCCCTTTTCCTGAATTACCGACTGAAACGGCTGTACCAATGCATCATGGGTGTGCAACAGGCTATCGAGGGCTTCCTGCGCTTCGGCTATGTGGCTTCGCTCCCACTGCGAAGTTAAGTATGCACCTGCTGAAGCAGCCGGTTTCATCACGATGCGATTGCACTGAAACGCTTGAAACAACTTCTCGACTGATGCCGAATGTCCTCTATCAATAAATTGGGTAGGTACAATCGGGATACCGCTTTGTTCTAAATCGCGTAGGTAAAACTTATGTGCATTACGGCGCAGTACTTCAATTGGATTGATGACCCGAATGTTTTCTTTTTCTAGCTGCTGTAACCAAGCTAAAAACTTGGGTAGTTTCGTATGATAATCCCATGTGTTACGAATGACAACAAGGTCAAATTGTTGCCAATCAATGGCGAAATCGTCCCAAATTGGGGTATAAACTGTGTAGCTGAGCGATTGCAAATGCGGTACTAAAGCTTGCTCGTATTTATACAGTTTTGGTACTTCTTGGCAGGTTACTAAAGCAATGCGCATAATTCTCAAAGTTAATCATCAAAAATACTATGTTAAGCGCAACTTTTCAAGTGAAATCATACGTCCCCTACCACTATTTTGACCTGTATTGAAAATGAAACTCGTCGGTTCCTTTTGTCTATTCCACAATAGAAGCCCCTTCCATTCAAACTAATAGAGAAGGGACTTCTTTTTTCATAAACCATTTTCTATTCTCCTGCGAAGTAGAAGCCGCCATTCGGAATAATACCTGTAGCAAACTCGTTTCGTAACACGCCGCTTTCATCAATGAGCAGTACACTGCCATTTCCTACAAAATCGCCAGCATCGGTGGCGTATAGTAGCCCATCGTTTGGGTTATAGCCTAACCCATAATAAAAACCCGAGTAGAGTTCTTGGAAGCTTAGTTGATTTCCGGCAGTAGTGGGCGCTACAAACACGCTCCCTCCTTTTAAAAAATAGACACTAGTTCCAGCGGCATTTATTACTAAATTAGAAGCCGTACTGTTAAAGTCATCAAAAGAAAACTGCCCGGTTATTTGTTTTTGAACAGGGTCGATGCGGAACAATTCCGGACTAGCCACCAACGATGTAAAATCGGCACTAAATTGCCCCCCGCATAATACCCATAAGGTATTGTTAGCATCTACCCGAAGACTATTAGGGTTAGCGCCTACCGCTATTTCGTGTGTTACCGTTTGACTGTTTGTATTGATGACGAACAAGCGGTTATCATTGCCAAATCCACCTGAGCAGGCAACAAACACCTCGTTACCCATGCGGAGCATGCGCCCCGCACCATTACCTACTGCAATGGTTTTGGTAATTTGCAAAGTAGATAAGTCTACTACAGTAATAGAGCCATCCGTTCCGCCGGCACCCCACTGCGATATGTAACCGGTTTGTCCATCAATACCTAAAAAGTAGCGAGGAAGGGTTAGCCCTTCAATAACTCCTACCGATGAAAAATCAGCTGCATTAGCCACTTCTACCTTGCCAGCATTGTTTACTACCACATATGCACGATCTTGAAACACAGTAACCGATTGTACAATATTGCCCAGAACACGGTTGTTAGCGCGCTCAAATACATTTTGCTCAACTTCACCTGTGAGAGGGTCAAAAAAAGTAATAGAACCCACTCCGTTTTGGAAAGGTCCTTCGTTGGCAACCAATACTCCCGATGCATAGCGATCAAGTGGTTGGATAAGAGGATCGTCTTCAGAACCGCAAGCCGAAAAAAGGAAAGCGAAAAGCCCAAGCATCACCATTGTGCGGGCATAGAAAGAAGTTTTCAATAGTTGTTTCATATAGATAGTATTGTTTAAAAAATTATGGAAAAGATATAAGCAGGTTGATTGCATAATTGCGCCCTGGCATAGGTCGCCAAGCGATTACTTCATACGAAGTATCCCAAAGATTCAGGCAGCTTGTTCCTAATGTTGCTTCCCACTGCCGCCATTGGAAGTTGGTACGCAGGGTTAGGTTTGCCATATCATAGGCAGCAAGCGCTTGCTGCCTGTTTGGTGTAGTGAGCCGTTGCCCTGTCCATTGATGCTGGTATTGCAATAAAATTGCCCCTTTTGAAGCGGAAAACTCCCATCGAGCTTGGTGTTCAGGTGTGTAGATTACCGATGCTGCTTCTCCATCATTATTCTGAGAGTCCGCTTTTAGCCATTGGTATCGAGCTTTTGTTGCCAATTCTACCGCGCCTACTTTCCACGAGTTCCCGAGTGAAAACTCTGCACCACGAACCCACACATTATGCAAATTAAATGCAGACCAATAGCCTTTTTCCGTAGGCTGCCAAACAATTTGTCTTTGCAAATTTCGGTTAAACAACACTACTTCGAATCGGGGTAATGCTCGATGCAACGCCGTGTGCAACGAGAGTTCTTGTGCCCATCCCTTTTCGGGTTCTACGGCTAAATTTCCGCCGGGCTGCCAGAATAAGTCGTTAAAGGTGGGCAATCGAAAACTGCGGTTCACATTTGCTCGAAGGGTAGTTCGCGAAGAAAGCGCCCATACCACCCCTAAAGATGGCACAAATGGTACTAGCCCTGTTGTTGAATTCCACTCTTGCCTCCCTGAGGCGATCACCGTGAAATTTCCCGAATAATTATTCCACCGGAAAGATGACGCCCAAGCCAACCGATGCCGCTGTGGCGTTCCTTCGTAATTATCTGTTTTTGCTTGCTCATAGGTATGATGCACCCCATTTAGCCATTGAACACGCCCTATTAGCAGTGTTTCGTGTT
>CAYMYI010000157.1:7771-8391 GCA_964394585.1 uncultured Roseobacteraceae bacterium | reverse complement strand
ATAAGGCTGTTCGTTCTTGACCAGCGCCCTGCGGTCGATGTCTTTGGTAACGGCAGCGACGGTGCCTGCGTCGAACCAGAAGCGGAGGAGTCTTTCACCCTGGTCGATTCGCGGGGTGTATCTGTCTTTTGGTACGCCGGGGTGATTCTCCTCAAAGTCGCCGCAGGTATATACGGGTGAGCGGAGCAGGGTCAGGCCGAGCCCTTTTTCGGAATAATCCGAGGCGTAAGTACCGTTGTTAATTACCGAAACTGCGAGGTTGTCCTTCCGGCTGAGCAGCGCGAGCCATTTCTGAGAGACCGCCTCTCTGCCGTCTTTGGGCAGGTCGTAGTGTCCGAACATTGTCTCGCCGATGAATTTCGTGTCCTTGTATTTCGACCTCGGATTGACATTCAGCTTGAGCATTGCGTCTTTTTCATTCCAGAAGACACGGGTTTCGATCTCGATCTGTGTGCCCTGGGCGGGCAGTTTGTAACGCTGGACGAGACAGGAACGATTGAAGATAAAAAGGGCCTCGACGACGGTGCGGATGGGGCCCTGCTCGACAATTCTTACCGCGTCGATTTCGCGGGGCAGTTTGCAGAATTCGCGGGCGAATTTTTTGGTCATCAGTTTAAATC
>CAYMYI010000157.1:0-7761 GCA_964394585.1 uncultured Roseobacteraceae bacterium | reverse complement strand
ATCTGCCCTTGACCGGTCCGAAATCAACTTTACTGCCGGCCCAGCAGTCGGAGTTGTCCCTGAGAACGACCGGCTCAAAACTTCGTTCGCGGAGGCAGTTTTTGCCCTTAACCCGCAACTTATCGATCAGGCCGGTTCGGGTGTTGATCTCGACGTGAAGGCTTTTGTTTTTATGGACTATTTTGTTGTTCCGCGGAGAGGGCAGGACTCTTTCGACTGTTTTAAGCGGTTCTGTTTGGCAGTCATAAGGCTTCCGTACGTACCACCAGCAAATAACTTAGGGCGTAAGCGATCGCCTTCAAAAAAGTAATTTATGTATAAAGGTACTTCAAGATATGCAACGCGTGTATTTGTGATTAGATTGCTGTTTTCGGGTTGGCTACCTTTTGCCATATAGTTAACTTCAAGGGTAATACCCCAATTGCGGTTTACGCTGTAAGTACCAAAAGCTCCGCCGTTGAATCCCAAAAGGGTTTTGGTATCGCCGGCATCGTCGCCTGTAAAGTTGAAAGCTGTTAATCCTGCTCTAAGCCCAATCGAAGTGTTTTGTGCTGAACAGATAGTTACCGTAAATACGGATAACAAAAAAGCATAAAAAATTTTGTTCATAAGTTTTCGTAATTAAGTTAGGGATTTTACTAAACGTTATGCAGCAAAGCTACACAGCCTTTTGCGAACGTAACATGATATTTGCTAGTTTCTTTTTCACTAAAAATTGATATAAACGATGTCGGACGTTCAATGTATTTTGAAAGATTTAGTCTCTTTTTCTGTGTTAGGAGGAGAAAGTAATCTTTCTATCGCTAACTATATAAAAAAATATCTCGAAAACTTAGGAGTAGCCTATCAAGTAGTTCCTAACGAAGAGGGCACTAAAGAATCGATTCATTGCCGCATAGGCCCATCGGTTGATGGAGGCGTCATCCTCTCTGGGCATACCGATGTAGTACCTGTGGAAGGGCAGGAGTGGAGCACCCGACCTTTTGAACTGATAGAAAAAGATGAAAAACTCTATGCTAGAGGTGCTGCAGATATGAAAGGCTTTGTTGCCTGTTGTTTGGCTGCATTGCCCGATATGCTAAATGCCGATTTAAAAAAGCCGATTTACTTTGCCTTTTCGTACGACGAAGAAATTGGTTGCTTGGCTGCGCCTGCCTTAGCCGCTGCCATCCATGATTTTTACCACGAAAAACCCAAGTTTGCTATTATTGGCGAGCCTTCATTACTGACCCCGACAGTGGGGCAGAAAGGTATTTGCATTTTTGAAACTACGGTGAACGGCTCGGCAGGGCACAGTAGCCGCATTCGCAGCGAAGTAAGTGCCATTCACGAAGCAGCGCGCCTTGTGCTGTGGCTTGAAGCTCGAATGGATGCGCTGATTAAAGAAGGGCATACCGACGACCGCTTTACCCCAAACCATACTTCTTTGCATGTGGGGACTATTCAAGGAGGGATTGCTCCTAATGTAATTGCCGATCGGTGTTCGTTTCATTGGGATGTGCGTACCATTCCGCAAGATAACCCCGATTTGATTTTGGAAGAGTTTGAAGCTTTCTGCCAAGAGCGAGAAGAAGAAGTGCGAAAAGTATTCCCCAGCTTCACCATTGAAACCAAGAAGCATCATCCCACTGTACCTGGGTTAGATACACCTGAAGATGCCGAGGTTGTGGCACTTATTCGAAAAATTTCGGGAAACAATCAGCTTCAAACCGTAGCATATGCCGCTGAAGCTGGGCAATTTGCCGAAGCCGGATTCCAAGCGGTTATCTGCGGACCGGGCGATATTGCCCAGGCACATCGTGCCGATGAATTTATCGCTGTGGAACAGCTCGAAAAAGGGATGGAGATGCTACAAAACCTTATTAAAGAATTGAGTAAATAAAAAACGGAGGAAGCAAGGTGCTGTCCTCCGTTTCTTTTCCAAGTGTTTGCTGTTTAGCGTACAGCACGGATGCTATTTTCACCAAAAATTAGCCCACGGCTCACGCGGCCATTGCCTGCATACCGCACATCCGATTCACCAAAAGCATTAACGCGGATCTTTTCCGATGCATACACATTCAGTTCGCTTTCGCCGTACGTTTTAGTTTTGGTAAAACGCCCTGAAACTCCATCGGCTTCTAACACGTTTTCCCCAAACGATTTATACACCTGTTTGCTCACATTACCCGATTCAATGCGCACATCGTTCTCGCCAAAAAGGGCTACCTTCATGCGGCTTGCCTGTACGCTGCTCAACCGAACGCTGCTTTCTCCATATACTTTCAAGACGAACTTATCGGCTTCGATGGCATCGTGGCAGATGACTTTTTCTTCGCCACGAACTTCTAAACGCTTTAAGGCACGGTAGGTAACTTTGGCTTTCACTAGCATACCGTAGTCATCATCCCAAATTTTGGCATCTTCTAGGTAAAGGTGCAGGGTGTTCCCACGCACTTCGGCAATGAACTCATCTTGCTTCACGCCATATGTTTCGAAGGTAATGTGTTCTTCTTCCCCCTGCACAAGCTCTAGCCGTATGTGAGGGCTTACAATAATTTTTTCAAAAGAAGAAAGGGTTTGATTGTACTCGGTTGCAAAAGCGGTCAGCATGCAGAGTAATCCACTAAGAGAGAGGAGTAGTTTTTTCATGATCAACAAAAGATTTGGTGAAAACTATTTTTCGAAAAAGACATGGCACTTTTAAAAAGGTTGCTTCCCGAGCGCATTTTCTCTTATTTATTACAGAAAAAATTAAGTAAACTAGCGTACCTAAACATAGAATTTGTAATGAAAAAACCACTCATCTTCATAGTTGACGACGACCCCGCTGTACTAAATGCCATTACCCGCGATGTGAAATCGGAGTATCGGAAAGAATATCGGGTGGTGGCAACGCAATCTGCCAACGAAGCCCTCGAAGCCCTTAAATCCTTAAAAAATAAGGGGGAAACCGTGGCATTGTTCCTCTCTGACCAACGCATGCCCGAAATGCTCGGTGTAGAATTTCTGGAACAGGCTCGCGCTTACTACCCACAGGCAAAACGAATTTTACTGACGGCATATTCCGACATAGAAGCGGCAATCAAAGCGATTAACGATGTTCAGCTCGATTACTACCTCAACAAACCGTGGAATCCACCTGAAGAAAAACTATACCCTATACTCAACGACCAGCTTGATGAGTGGCAACACCATCATATTCCTGAATTTTTAGGAATTCGGATTGTAGGCCATCAGTGGTCGCCAAAATCGCACAAAATCAAAGATTTTTTGGCGGGAAACCTCGTGCCATATCAGTGGCTCGATGTGGATACCAATCCGATGGGGAAAGAATTACTTGCAGTGAATCAGCTACCACAGGATGACCTTCCTGCTATATTTTTTGAGGATGGTAGCTACATTACCAACCCGACCATTCAGCAAATAGGCGATAAAACAGGCATGAAATCGCAAGCTGCACATGAGTTATACGATGTTGCCATCATTGGGGCAGGGCCGGCAGGCTTAGCTGCTGCCGTTTATGGTGGTTCCGAAGGGCTGAAAGCTATTTTAATTGAAAAACGCGCCCCCGGTGGGCAAGCTGGTACGAGTTCGCGCATCGAAAACTACCTAGGATTCCCGAAAGGATTGAGTGGCGCGGAACTTTCGCGACGTGCCATTAGCCAGGTTACTCGTTTTGGGGTTGAGTTTTTAGCTCCGCAAGAAGTGAAAAAAATTACCTTTCGCGATGGGTACAAAGTGCTCATTTTAGGAGATGGCAGCGAACTGATGGCAAGGAGTATTATCATCACTACCGGGGTCGATTACCGCAAACATCCGGCAAATGGAGTCGATCGCTTCACCGGGGCAGGTGTGTATTATGGCGCTGCCACCACCGAAGCAGGCGCTATCCTAAACGAAGATGTTTATATTGTAGGAGGAGGAAACTCAGCTGGGCAGGCGGCAATGTATCTTTCCAAATTTGCTAAAAACGTTTTTATTGCTGTTCGAAAGCCCGATTTGAGCAGTAGCATGTCGCAATATCTGATAGATCAAATCGGCGAAACCGATAATATCACTTTATTAGGACATACCGAAGTGGTAGAAGCCCACGGGAAAGATAAGCTTCAATCGTTAATACTTCGCCATAATCAAACAGAAGAAACGCAAGAAGTAAAAGCTGCCGCATTGTTTATTTTCATTGGTGCTAAACCTTACACCGATTGGATTGATATTGACGTAATCCGTGATAAACGAGGTTTTTTAGAAACAGGAAATGCACTGGCTCATTATGAAATTTTCCCCAAAGTGTGGAAGCAGAACCGAGAGCCGTACCTGTTGGAAACCTGTGTGCCCGGTATTTTTGCTGCTGGCGATGTACGTTCCGGCGCCATGAACCGCGTAGCCTCTGCCGTAGGAGAAGGCTCTATGGCAATTAAGTTTGTGCATCAATATCTAGCAGAAAACTAAGCGTTGATACAGCTTCTACTCAGCGCTGCCACATAGCTAAATCGCATTTTGAAAAACATACAACAATTCCGTAGCAATTTGGATGCTCCGTTCGGTATATTTTTCGGCTTGTAGCGGCGAATTATCATATCGTTTTGGGTCTTCAAAAGGCAGCGAAAAGCGCTGTTCAGCCCCGGGAACAAAGGGGCAACCTTCGTCAGCCTCAGCGCAAGTCATAACGGCTGCAAAGCCCGCACTAGGATTAAACGAATGCGATAACGACTTTGAAAATAGGGTAATAGGATGTTCGTTTTGCTCGAATTTTACACTATACACAGGATTTCCCCCTTCTGAAAGCTGGTAAATTTGAAAGCCTGCGTGCCGTAAGGTAGCGATAATGTGGGGAAACACCGCCGTTTTTTCCGTTCCAGCAGAGTAGCATGTAACACGGTGAAAACCTACATAGTACGCCAGGGTTTGTGCCCACACCTGTGCCAAATGGCTTCGCCTTGAATTGTGCGTGCAAATAAAATTTAGCCGAATCGGCTCATTTTGGGCCATTTTATGCCGAAGGTAGGCAACAAAAGGGGCTAAGCGTTGCTTTCTTTCTGGTGAAAGCGTGTCCACCTCAAGTGTAGAGATGGACTCCGCTAATGTATTAAAAAGTGTCATTGGTTAGCAACAGCCGCTATTAGGCAAGCAGTTTGGTGAATTTTGTAGTTCGCTGAGTTTAACCTTCGGTTTAGGTGCAATGCTGCCCGGTTTTTCTGCATACACGGTAATGCTATAGATGCCTAAATCGCCATGGTGAAACTCCTCCATCTCTTCAGCGGAAAGGTATTTGTCCAAAATATCATCAGGGATTTTGATGATTTTTTCTTTTTGTAAAGTGATATTTTGAAAGCCGGCTTGCTCGATTTGCCCCAGGTACTCCTGCTTTTGGATAGCCCCCGCCACGCAACCCGCATACATTTCGGCATCTTGCTGCAATTGCGGTGGCAACTCACCCACAAGTACCACATCAGAAATGCTAAAATGCCCTCCAGGTTTCAGTACACGGAAAATTTCTTGGATTACCTTGGCTTTGTTGGGGACTAAGTTAAGCACACAATTGCTCACGATTACGTCTGCGACTTCGTCGTTTACGGGCATTTGGTCAATATCTCCTTCTCGAAACTCTACGTTGTTGAACCCCAATTTCTCTGCGTTTTGCCGTGCTTTAGCGATCATTTCAGGCGTAAAATCAATCCCGATAACCTTGCCCTCTGCACCGGTTTCATGCCGAGCCACAAAGCAATCGTTTCCGGCGCCCGAACCTAAGTCGATTACCGTATCGCCTGGGGTAATTTTGGCAAATTGCGTAGGCAATCCACAACCCAACCCGAGGTCAGCATCGGGCACATAACCTTTTGTTTCAGAGTAATCGTCCATCATAATGCTATACACCTTATTAGAAGGTGTTGTAGCGCCGCAGCACGAAGCGGCATTTTCTGCTTTCCCTTGTGTAGCAATACGAGCATATCGCTGTTTTACTACTTCTTTTAAAGAGGCTTCTGTTTTCATAATTGATTAATTGCAATATTACGATTGATAAATCTAAAAAATTAACAACACGTTCCTGAAGTTCGGTCAACTTGCTCGAACAAATGTTGGAAGAGTACTTGGATTTCTTTCCACCGTTTCGTGTGGATGCAGTAATTCATGCGTGTACCTTCGATAGTTCCTTGGATAATCCCTACAGATTTTAGCTCTCGCAAATGCTGACTTACGGTAGCCTGTGCCAACCCAAGTTCCTGCACCAAATCGCTATTGATACAAGCATTGGCACGCAGTAAATGCTGGATGATGGCAATACGCGCTGGGTGCGCAAAAGCCTTAGCGATAGCCGCTAACTCATTTTGTTCCGTGGAAAATAGGTTGGTTTTAGTAATTCCCATAGCGTTTTACTGTTGTATATTGCAATATTACGATGAATTAAGAAAAAACAAAATTCCTTCTGTGAAAAATTCAAAGAAATGGAGAGCTATTTGGATGAGTATTTTGGGAAAATGGTTTAGGGAAAGCACTACATCGCTTCATCCGAACCGATGCGCAAGGTACTTCTTCCCAATCGAACACTAACATTATCTGGTTTGTATGTTTGGTGATGACACCAACTCTGGTAAGGTACTACTCCAATGGGGATATACCCAGGCAGGTATATCCCACGGCAATTTTTTCTTGTCATCACACAAGTACTAGCAGCCCCGCTGCGGTGGTAGGCACTCGCTATTTCACTTGGCTCATCACTACTTTATCAAAAATACGATCCCCAAAATAGTTGCGGATAAACATCATGGGTTTGGCATATTTCCCGGCTGCATACCTCGTTTTCGGTTTTTTAGCGCGAACCGCTTTGCTAACCAATTTAGCAATGACAACCGGCGAGGAGCCATCTCCTTTTTGGTAGGAACTTTCGGTAGCCTTAGCGAGCGAAGTGGCAAGTTGCCCATATGCCGATTGCCCCGAGCGTTCCAACATTGGTTTTAGCATAACATCGCCAAATTCAGTAATGATGACGCCCGGTTCAATAATGACCACGTCAATCCCAAACGCACTTAATTCAAGTCGGAGGCAGTCAGACCAACCCTCAAGGGCGTGTTTTGTGGCATGGTACCAGGCTCCCAAAGGGGTGTACATTTTCCCTCCCATCGACGACATGTTGATTACCTTTCCGGTTTTTCGTTTGCGCATGTGGGGCAGTACCAGCTGTGTGAGGCGCGCTAGCCCAAAGAGGTTCACCTCAAATTGGCGGCGGGCATCGTCGATGGTTGTATCTTCTACTGCGCCGTAGATAGCATAACCGGCATTGTTCACCAATACGTCGATGTGCCCGCTTTGCGCGATTATGGTGTCAACGGCTTGCTGTATGTCTGCTTCTTGGGTGATGTCCATTTTTAGAGGATGTGCGCCAAGCTCTTGTAAATCGTTCATTTTTTCGAGGCGGCGAGCGGCTACATACACTGTATTGCCTTCGCTGAGGAGTTGCTTGGCGGTTTCTTTCCCAATACCTGAAGAAGCTCCCGTTACCAAAATTACTTGTTGTGTTTTCATCATAGATAAATTTAATAAGTAAGTAATCACTTATTTTATTTTTAAAAAAAATTTATACGTTATACTTTTTATACAAGAACGATTGCATGGCTTCCTTGTCGGATAAAGTGCCTTTCAAGATAGCTCCGCCGATGCCATCGAGCATATGAATGATAAACTCTGCCTCCAATTCGGGGTATTCCCACCCTAACTTTTTGAATGCGTGTGCGAGCGCAATCAGTAATGGCTCCATTTTTTCGTTGCCTGCCTGTTCGAGCT
>CAYMYI010000156.1:3069-8423 GCA_964394585.1 uncultured Roseobacteraceae bacterium | reverse complement strand
TCGCTTTGGCGAATTGGCAAAACAACAAAATAAAATTTCCCAACAGACTCTTATACTAAACGATACCCTAACACAAATCAACAAATCGTAGGATGAGTATGTGCCTACTTAAATTAGTTTCTTGTACCGAATTCGTTTTGGCGTAATATCGCCTTTGAGTTCTTTTTGCTTTGCCTCATACTCTGTGAAGTTTCCTTCAAAAAAGTTGACTTTCGACTCACCTTCAAATGCTAAGATGTGAGTTGCGATTCGATCGAGAAACCAGCGATCGTGAGAAATAATTACAGCGCATCCTCCGAAATTTTCCAAAGCTTCTTCTAAAGCCCGAAGAGTATTTACATCCAAATCGTTGGTTGGCTCATCGAGTAAGAGCAAGTTAGCTCCTTGCTTTAATGCCATGGCTAAATGTACTCGGTTTCGTTCTCCGCCAGAAAGGTCTCCAACCTTTTTCTGCTGATCAGACCCTGAAAAGTTAAATTTACTAACATAAGCACGCGAGTTTACTTCTTTACCGCCTATGTTGATTAAATCATTCCCTTCTGAAATCACCTCCCAAACGGTTTTATCGGCAGGCAAGTTAGTATGTTCTTGGTCAACATAAGCAATCTCTACGGTAGGCCCTACACGAAAAGTTCCTTTATCGGGCTTTTCCTTTTGAGTAATCATTTTAAAAAGTGTGGTTTTACCTGCTCCATTTGGGCCGATAATTCCCACAATCCCACCTTGGGGAAGCGAAAAGTTCAAATCTTCGTATAACAGTTTATCTCCAAAAGCCTTTGCCACTCCTTCTGCTTCAATCACTAAACTACCTAAACGCGGGCCGGGAGGTATAAATAACTCTAAACGTGCTTCTTTTTCTTTTGCCTCTTGGTCTAACAAATTCTCGTAAGAATTAATACGGGCTTTCTGTTTGGCTTGTCGAGCTTTAGGTGCCATGTTAATCCAATCGAGTTCACGTTGCAAGGTCTTTTGGCGCTTCGATTCCGTCTTTTCTTCTTCTGCCAAACGTTTCTGTTTTTGTGCCAACCACGAAGAGTAATTCCCTTTCCATGGAATGCCTTCGCCCCTATCTAACTCTAAAATCCACCCTGCGACATTATCGAGGAAATAACGATCGTGCGTAACAGCAATTACAGTTCCTTTGTATTGTTGCAAGTGTTGTTCGAGCCAATGTACCGACTCCGCATCGAGGTGGTTGGTTGGTTCATCGAGTAGCAATACATCAGGCTGTTGCAATAGTAATCTGCACAGTGCCACCCTGCGTTTTTCGCCGCCGGAGAGGTTTTCAATCGTTGCATCTTCAGGTGGGCATCGCAAGGCATCCATTGCCCGTTCTAGCGTATTATCAAGTTCCCAAGCATTATGCTGATCTAGTTTTTCTTGTACTTCTCCTTGTCTTTCGATGAGTTTAGTCATTTCGTCATCCGACATAGGCTCGGCAAACTTCAAGTTGATTTCTTCAAACTCCTTTAACAAGTCAACCGTTTCTTGCACTCCTTCTTGCACAATTTCCTTCACAGTGCTGGTAGGGTTCAGTTCAGGCTCTTGCTCTAAATACCCAACAGAATAACCCGGTGAAAACACCACTTCGCCACTATACTGTTTATCAAGCCCTGCGATAATTTTCAATAATGAAGATTTCCCCGCACCATTCAAACCTAAAACACCTATTTTAGCACCATAAAAAAAAGATAAGTAGATGTTTTTTAGTACTTGCTTATTAGGAGGGTACGTTTTGCTTACGCCCGCCATCGAAAAAATGATTGTTTCGTTACTCATATGTGCTTAAATTGAAAGTGAGAATTGTGTTTGAATTATAGAATATGAGAGGCTTTATTTGTATAAATTTATGCTAAAGAAAGAATAAAAACGTTTTACAAACAAATTGTATAAGGGTATCCACACGACTACCCCAAGAAAGGTTTCTTGTGCTAGTTGTTCTCAGTTTAACCAAAAAAATTAGCGTGCAATTTTTAAGAAACGTTCAAATTGTCAACACTTTACAGTGAATATAGTCGGGTAGTTGCCCGAAATTATATTTAAAGAATTTCTTCAAACAATTAACTTAACCAAACTAGGATGTCAACTTCAGAAATTAAAGAATACCCCGAAATAACAGAGTACGGCTATGTAAAAGAAGGCAAAGTTTATCTAAAAGGATACCACGGATTTCAAGACAGAGAGATTGGAGTAGTACGCAACTCAGACGAAGAAAGCCTTCAATATTTTGTGAACCGCTTCGAAATGTTAAAAACAAAAATTGATGGAGTGAGAGAAGCCGTCAACGAATCGGAAAATAAAGGCTCGTACTTAATGAAACTCATCCATATGCGCTCTTACCTAGCACAGTACAATGGGTTAGGCGATTTTGAAAGTCTTTTTAAGCTAATAAATGAACTAGAAGACCAAATCAATACATACATTGAAAAGAATAGAGCTAAAAACTACGACATCAAAAAGTCGCTACTTGCCGAAATTGAAGCGCTAAAAGATAGCACTGATTGGAAGTACGCTTCCGTAAAAATCAAAGAGCTAAAGTTAAACTGGATAAAAACAGGCAGCGCTTATAAAGAAGAAGAAGAACAATTGAGCGAGCGCTTTAATGACGCCCTAGAAACATTCTTCAACAGAAGAAAAGAATTCTTTGCAGAACAAGCCCAAATTGTTAGGGATCGTACTAAGCTGTATTACGATATGCTCGAAGAAGTACGGTTTATCAACCGAAAAGGCGGCGGACCAGCATTTACCCAAAAGGTAAAAGCCATCCAACAAGATTGGAAAAATGTAGGGCGAATCCCCGCTTTCAAATACAAAAAACTGCAATACGATTTTCAAAAAGAAACGCAGACTTTCTTCCACCGTCTAAAATCTCAACCTGAAGGAAGCTTCAAACCTAAAGCACCTATTGATATTAAAAAGGAACTATACGGAGAAGTAGAAGAAATTTTAAAGAGCGACCACCAATACAATATTATCAAAATCAAGAAAATACAGAATCAGTGGAAAAATCTTGGCAAGCTCCCTGAACCCGAAGATAGAGACCTTAACCTCAAGTTTCGGATTGCTTGTAACGAAATTTTCGAAACACATTTTCTTGAAAAAACTGCTAGCTATTTTAATAACGATTTACACACACGACCACTACACGAGCAAGCTCGTATCAAGATTGACTTATTAATGGAGTCTATCAAAAAAGACCAAGACGAACTAAATGCATTTAACAACAAGTATTTTTACGAGCTTTCGCAACCTAGAAACCCTTCTAATGCCCAATTACAACAACAGCGAAACAACTTTGTAAATCGCCTAAAAACAAAGCAGCGCATTTTAAAGAAATTAGAAGGCCAACTAGAGCGCTAATTCAATACTAAGTCGTCATAAATTCTACAAAACCGCTTCTTTTAAACTATAGAGGCGGTTTTTTGTACTTTGTGTGCTCGCCAGCTAAGGTTATTTAGTATATCATGTTACAAACGAATGTTTAGAATATCGTAGAGTAACAAACTTTTATGGTTAAATTCACTTGAACGTAAAAGCAATTTTCTATTTAACCTTTAAAAAAATGACGCATCAACAACCCATGTTACAACCAGAAGCTTTAAAGGATAAGGTAATCTTCGTAACAGGAGGGGGTACAGGTCTTGGAAAGTCCATGACGAAGTACTTCCTTGAACTTGGCGCTAAAGTGGCTATTGCGAGCCGAAAGCTTGAAGTACTTGAAAAAACAGCTGAAGAACTTCGTGAACAAACTAGTGGAGAGGTAATGGCTGTAGCTTGCGATGTACGCAACTACTTAGATGTTGAAAAAGCTCTCGAGGCAACTCAATCAAAACTTGGTACACTCGATGTAGTAGTAAACAACGCCGCCGGTAACTTTATAAGTCCCACGGAAAGCCTAAGTCCCAAAGCATTTGATACCATAGTAGGCATTGTGTTACAAGGAACTTATAATACTACGCTTTGCGCTGGCAAACAATGGATTGCCAACAAAAAACAAGGTAACTTTTTAAATATTGTAACTACATATGCATGGACCGGTTCAGGCTATGTTGTGCCTTCTGCATGTGCCAAAGCCGGTGTGTTAGCTCTTACTCGCTCGCTCGCTGTAGAATGGGGTAAGTACGGTATCCGTAGTAATGCTATTGCTCCAGGACCTTTCCCTACGAAAGGTGCTTGGGATCGGCTTTTCCCTGAAAATATGCGCCACTTAACCGATCCTGTTAACCGCATTCCACTAAAACGAGTGGGCGACCACCAAGAACTTGCTAACCTAGCAGCCTACATGGTTTCTGATTACGCTTCATATATAAATGGTGAGGTCATCACGATTGATGGTGGCGAATGGCTCAAAGGAGCCGGACAGTTCAACGGGCTTGATGAAGTACCTGCAGAAATGTGGGTTCAGATAGAAGCCATTATTCGAGGAAAAAGTAAAAAGGGATAACAAACTGTAGTATATCCCCATATTCATTTTTTAGTTTTAGCCTTTTCGGAAATTGTTCGGAAAGGCTAAAATTTTCGCTCTAAGAAGTAGCGAAAGTTAAGACCAAATGTTACCGACTCAGGTTGGCTTGTAAAGGAAGCCTCATCGTGTGTATTACTTCCAAATGGTGTACGATACATACCTTCTAAAAATACACCATATTGTTTTGTTGAAAATAAGGATACCTCTGCACCAAAAAGTCCTGAAAAGCTCATAGCACGGTAAGGGTTTTCACTATCACCGGTTTTCACTGAGAAAACATCAAGATTTCCTTGTGCATCTGTAATAGTATTTTGCAAGAAAAAATCTGCAGAAACACCTGCCTTCAAAATAATGGTACGCTTCCGGTGTTGAAACTGAACGCCGGTTTCGAACGGTACCGATATCAAACTAAAGCGGTTTTCAAGGGTATAATTATTTACAGAATTAATTGTCGGAATCCGAACGATACGCTCAGGAACGGTATTAATTGCCAAAGGGTACTCTTGTACTCCATCAATATCACTTACTGTTAGGTTTGTATTAGAAACCGTGCGGAAATCATGGTAATATATACCGGTTTGTAATGTCCAATGGTTAAACAGCAAAACACCATAGTTTACTCCGGCAGAATATGAAAACGAAGGACTGGCTTGCTGGTACGATAAATTCTCTTCTACGACATCAGAAATTGGCACCACGTCCATAGAACTTTCATCAGCACGGAAAGAATATACAGCATTATAAATGCGGTAGTTAGATGAATAATCTGAAACACGTTTTAATCGAAAGTTAGGCTCAAATACATTAGTACTTACGTTTGCCTTTACAAAAAACTCAGGTTTTTGTGGGCGTTTCGGGGTTCTGCGCAATCCATAAGGCACTTTCCGAT
>CAYMYI010000156.1:0-3059 GCA_964394585.1 uncultured Roseobacteraceae bacterium | reverse complement strand
AATCGTTTATGTTCATACTGCCATTGATAAAGAGCCGGAATTGAGGGGAAAGGCTCTACATCGGTAATTAAATATTGCGAGCTCAGCCTATTCTCAATAAACGGAGTTATACGTTGCTCCAATAGTTTTTGCTGAGTAGCTAAGTTCCCTGCATAATGCGAATGAGTAACTTTTGGCGCAACAAACTGATGAGCCGGATTAAGGAAGAATGAATCAACCCGCTGAAGAGTTTCTTCTGTGAGAGAATCAGGTAATATGTTAGGTTGGCTAGTATCTGTCGTTTTCAAATTGCGTTCACCTTGGGCGATAGAATCACCTTCAGAAGGTATATTCCAAAGTAGGTAACCTCCAAGTGGCAACAATAACAACAACAGCACTGCTGCAGCTACACGCCAATATAGAAATGCACGGTTCTTAGATTGAGGTGGTAAACCTGCTTCAATTTTTTTCCATACTCCACTACTTGGAGTCATTTCTGCACCTTCAAATGCTTTTTCCCATTCGTTATCGAAGCTACGTTTATTTGCCATTTTCTTGTTTTTCGTAGTGAACCACTTCCGATGCCTGTACCATCTCTTTCAATAAGCTTTTTGCACGTGCATATTGTGATTTAGAAGTTCCCACACTGATTCCAAGTTCTTCAGCAATTTCTTTATGCGAAAAGCCCTCTACTGCATATAGATTAAATACTGCTTGGCATCCGTGCGGAAGCTGTTGTAACATCTTCAAAAGTTCTTGAAAGCTATAGTTCGAAATAATCAGATTGTCATCGGCAAGGTCGTGCATGGTATCTACATCGACCATGGGCTGATCGTGAAACTTACTTCGATGGTAGTTCAATGCCGTATTAATCATAATTCGTTTCGCCCAAGCATAAAAGCTTGATTCGTTTCGGAACGTACTTAGCTTACTAAAAACTTTAATAAAACCTTCTTGAAGGATATCCTCTGCATCTTCTTTTTTCTTGGAATAACGCATACATACCACCATCAACTTACCACAATAAGCCTCGTAAAGGGCATATTGTGCTTTTCTGTTTCCTTTTATAGCTTTTTCAAGCAGCTTTTTTTCGCTACCCATCAGTTTGTGATATTTCTAAGTGCAGAAGAAACACCTCTTTGTTAAGACCCCTCCTCTAATAAGAAGGTTGGAAGTGTGTAAAAGATACCATGACGTAAACGGCGTAAACCGTAACAAGTGTGCTTATATAAAATACAAATGTTTTGAAAGTTGCACCTAACGTTTCCACGTATCGGGCGAAAGTCGCCATTCGTGCAATGAGGCTATATCGGCTTCGGAGATAATCCCTTGCCGCAGCGCAATGTTTATGAGCGTATTATAATTGGAAAGTGTATGAAATGGAATATTAGCAGTGCTAAAGGCATCTGAGGCTATCGGAAATCCATAGCTAAAAATAGCCACTAAACCCAGTACCTGATATCCGGCTGCTTTCAGAGCATCTACAGCTTTTAAAGAACTTCCGCCGGTAGAGATGAGGTCTTCTACCACTACAACGCTACTGCCTGTTAGCATTTCTCCTTCAATTAAATTAGTCATGCCGTGAGCCTTTGGCTTGGAACGCACATACATAAAGGGTAAGTTGAGAGAGTCAGCAACGAGTACCCCTTGCGGGATTCCTGCCGTAGCTACTCCTGCAATACCTTCTACTCGAGAAAAGTGCTTTTCAATGAGAGCTACTAGTTGTTGTTGGATGTATTTGCGGGTTTCCGGAAATGAAAGCGTTAGTCGGTTATCGCAATAAATGGGTGAGTGCCACCCAGAAGCCCATGTAAAAGGATGTTGTAAGTTCAGTTTTACAGCGCCAATTTCTAATAAAGTGCCGACAATTTTTTCTGGTATGTTGCTGCCCATAGCTCAGGTAATCAGTAGGTAAAGAATGTATTGTTTACGTTTAATTGAATTACAATTATACCCTAATTGTTTATTTCAGATTCCGAAGTACTTTGCTTGCGAGAAACCCAAAAGTTATTGAAGCCTTCTCCTAATACTAAATGAATATCGTTGCTTGCCAATAGTTCTAAGATGGCAAGAAAGTTAAAAACCAAGGCTACTTTTGTATAGTCTTGCATGAGAAGCTCCTGAAACGATATTTTCTCTCGAGTATACAGTTGTGTCATAATATACTGCTTTTGATCTTCAGTATTGTAAGGGAAAGGCACTACTTGGTGTTTTGTATCTTTTACTTGGTACTTTGCCCTTTCTAAAACTGTCTGATATACAGAAAGCAATTTGAAAAGATCGATATCTTGAAGCTCTGCCTCTACATTACCCAAAGATGCTATGTTTTTTACTTCTTTGAATACGTTACCCCGCTTGTACTTAGTTAGCATATCGCCCTCCCACGACTCAAACACAGCCGTTACTGTTTTGTAACGTTTGTACTCCAGCAAATGCTGCACTAATTCTTTTCTTGGGTCAATTTCATTTCCATCTTCATCGCGTTCTGTACGAGGAAGTAGCATTTTAGCCTTTATGCTCATCAGCGTAGCGGCTACTAGCATAAACTCACTTGCTACTTCCATGTTGAGTTCTTCGAGCTGATGGATATACCCCAGAAAGTCGTCCGTTATTTTTGAAATAGGAATATCGTGGATATCGATTTCATCCCTACGAATAAAAAAGAGGAGCAAATCGAAAGGCCCCTCAAATAGTGGTATCTTAATTTCGAAACTCAATACTTCACTTTTACTTTTCCAATTTTATCAATCCGCTGCATTGCCAACTCTATAGCTACTTCTTGAGTATTACGCTGTTCGTTGGTAGAAATAGATAGTACCTCTAGGGTTTGGTCGTATATTTTTTCGGTTTGAGCCATCGTCCAATCGGTACCGGTGCCTATCACTTCGGCATAGACATTAATTACCCCTCCTGAATTTACTAAAAAATCGGGGGCATACAAGATGTTCTTTTCTACACAAGCATTCCCATGTTTTGCTTCATCTTCCAATTGATTGTTAGCGCACCCGGCGATGATATCGCACTGCAACTGAGGCAATGTAGTATCGTTAATGGTAGCACCTAATGCGCAGGGTGCGTAA
>CAYMYI010000155.1:0-8493 GCA_964394585.1 uncultured Roseobacteraceae bacterium | reverse complement strand
CCCGCCACTTGGGAGGCTCGTTGGTACACTTTTTCGAGGGTAGGGGTGCGCACATACGCTTTCTCGGTAGGGGCGGGAGTGCGGAGCGAGTGTTCTTGTATGAGCATGGAGTAGCTCGAACTTGCTTTATCGGTGGTAAGCTCTACAGCTTCGGGCACGCCGCTGCGGGTGAATTGCGCTTTTTTGAGCATGAGCAACCGGGTTTTAAGCCCCAGCGTGGTGTGGCAGATGTACCAACTGATTTGCATCATCTGGTATCCCGGATTGAAAAAAATATCGATTTCATCGTTTTTATGCTCGATGAGTAACGCCTCGGTGGCTGTTTTGACTTCTTGTAGGTCGATCGGGTTAAAAATATCCATGTGCCGCACTTCTACGGCATGCTTGGGGAAATCTGCCTTGAGGGTTTTGCGGAGGTTTTCGCTGCCCTCGGCTAAGAGTGGGGAGGCTTCTTTCGAGGTGTGCAAAAGCAAAATATGCAGATGGTAGGGGTTCTCTTTTACATGGTATTTATGGAAGTGATAATTGATGCCTTGTTTGGAAACGGTTACGGAGTTTGGGGACAGAAAATCATATCGAGGATCTATCCAAGAAACCAGAATCTTTTTCATGTATCTTTTTATTTAAAAAAATCATACAAATATATTTTAAAGATAATGATATTGCCAGAATAGTCAACTATTGATAGTGGGTTTTCAGGTATGGATACTTTTGATGCTTCCGAACCCTCTTTTTTAGCTTCAAAACGTAGAAATAGGGCTTGGTGTAGTTTCTGAACTACAGAGCGCGAAGAAACTCTTGTTTTACCTAAGTGAACCTATTTGTATGAAAGCGCTATGTTTTGTGGGCATCTTATGGGTGGCAACGGCTTATGCTTCGGCAGCGCAAACCCGGGTGTTCGATTTGGTGGCTACGAGTATCCGCAATAAGGGAGGCGAATTTTCTGAGTGGACTGAGGCAGCCCCCGGCGTTGCGGTAACCATCGACGAGCGAAACCACATTAAAATTTACAATCAACTGAATAGTTCGTACCGGCTTTTAATGACTACCGATTCTGGGGTAGACGAAGAAGGGGATGAATACGTGGTCTACAAAGCGGTAGATGAGGAGGGAATTGAATGTACCGTGAAAATCCTTGTCGATGACGAATACTATCACATTTATGCCTTTTACGAGGATATCGCCCTGGTATTTCTTATTAAATAATTCTTTCATTTTACATTGTAAAAATAAAATAATGAGTAATTCTACGGATGAAGCCGCTGGCTGTTTTATGCTAATAGTAACGGTGGCGGTAAAGCTTACTGCTTGGCTCGGTTCAGGGGTGATTGCCTGGGAATGGGTTGAGCCGGATAATTTTTCGAGTGCGCTGCTTTTTATGCTCTCGTGGAGCATTTTAGGGGCTATTTTCGATGGGATAAGCATCTTGGTAATGGGTGTATTGGCTCAGCTTATCGAATAGTTGCTATCATGATAGCAACTGCAAAAACCCATATTTATAAATTATTTTCTCAATAGAAAGATGGCGATTTGAAATCGCTTTGCTCTATCGGTTCTTAATTATTTAAATACAAATAAAACGATTTTATCTATGAAGTGTATTGTGAAATCTCTAATGCTGATTATGCTTGGAGGGGCTACCCTAGCCACTGCTCATGGGCAAACCCTTACCGTTGTACACGAAGGAAACAACGTGTACTTAGAGAAAGGGACTAACTTTGGAAGTTCTGATGCCTACCGCCTCGGGCCTTCGGCAACCCAAACGCTGATTGAAGGGCTAAAACGGGCGATTCGCTGGTACGACCTCAATCAAAATCACCGAAAATCGTTCACTAAAGAAGTGTGTCGGTTTCCGGTGATGGACAAATCGCAATATAAATTCCACGGATATGTTGCCTCATTTACGAACGAAATGCACATGGTGTTCGAAGGAAATTCCGATGGCTCGATGAAATGCTTTCTAAAAATAGAAGATAAAAGCTGGATAAGCAGCTTTTGGACGCTTCGCTCCAAGAAAGATCTGCAAAAACTACTGAACTTAATGCAGGGGAAATCGGCAAATCCCGAAATCGACGATATTTTTAGGTATTAACTCGCTGAGAAGATAAGGGAGGGTATGTTCTTGAAAGTCAAGGTATCCAATCCATCTATTACATACACACACATTTTGAGACAAAACTAGGGAAGCGTATGCAAATTGTATTGGATAGCTATGGGGCATTTTTAGGGGTTGCCAACGGCATGTTTAGCATTAGCATACGGGGTGGGCAAACCCACACGGTAGCCGTGCGCAAAGTGAAAAGCATTTTGGTGCAGAAAGGCGCTTCGATGAGCGCCAATGCGGTGATACTCGCCCTCGAAAACGACGTCCAACTGGTATTTACCGATGGAATCGGCAGGCCGGTAGGGCAACTATGGAACAGCCGTTTTGGCTCTATTGGTACCATCCGCAAGCATCAGGCACTATTTTGCCAACACCCCAAAGGAGCGCATTGGGCAGTAGGGCAAGTGCAGCGCAAAATCCGCTATCAACTTGCCTTTTTGCAGCAGCTCGCCCACACCCTGCCCGAAATACGCCCCGCTGCCGAACGTGCCTACAAGGTGGGCGAACGGATTGGCGAACGGCTCAAGGCTCTTCCGCTCGATCCGCTCCTCGATGCCATGCAAATTGCCCCTTCGTTGCGGGGGTGGGAGGGAACCGTAGCCCGGCAGTATTTCAGAGTGCTCTCACAAGCCCTTTCACCGGGGTATCGGTTCGGCGAACGCTCGCGGCAGCCAGCAAAAGATTGGTTCAACTGCGTGTTGAACTACTTGTACGGAATGTTATACACCCAAATTGAACGGGCGCTCATAACGGCTGGGGTCGATCCGCAATTGGGCGTCCTCCACGCCGACCAGTACAACAAACCCGTGATGGTTTATGATTTTATAGAGCCTTATCGCATTTGGGCAGAACGCATCGCCTTCTACCTGTTCCAAGGGCATCGCCTCTACGAAAGCTGCTTTCAACCGCAAGGGAAAAAAGGCATATGGCTCGGGCGCGAGGGCAAAGGCATCGTGATTGACGCCTACCACGCCTACATGCAAGAAGCCGAAGTGATTGACACGAAAAGCTACAGCCGCAACGGACACCTCACCCGTGCTGCTCAGCAGCTCGCCCAGCAACTGTTATATTTTCATCCTACATAACAATGCAAACCCAAGCCGCCGATTTTCTTCTATTCGTTTTACCCATTGAACCCAAACAACTATGAAAGCCATTCTATCTACCTACCTACTTATTTTAATTTGCACGTTGTTACAGGCGCAAGATGCCCGCCAACTTCCCGTACCCACCGAACCGCCGCCTACCGAAGAAGATGCCGACGAAGTATTCCGGACCTCGGACCATACCCGCCGAGGCAAAAAAAGCCAAGGCAGTGTACCCCAACCCCCCAAAAGTGAGCGTATTGGTTGCATTTGTATGGATAACACCCCAAGCGACGCCACCGGTAGAGGAGCGTGTTCGGGCAGAGGCGGTGTGCAATTTTGGGTGTATCCGTATGCATTGCCCGATGGCACGATGGGCGAACTCTACTACCCTTCGGAACGCGCCCTGAATGCCAACCCCGAGCTTCAACCGCAAATCACCGGGGGGGAAATCCCCGAAGTAATTGTAGAACCCGCCACGCCGCCCCTTGAGCTGCCGCCGCCATCGCAGGAAACCGAAACAGCCGAACTGCTCAAATGGCTGATTGTATTCGCCCTCGCCGCCCTGGTGTGTATCACCATTATTGTGATTGTAAAACATGTAGTATGAGCCATGCATTATTTCATTGCCTACGATATTACGCACGATCGCCTTCGGCGGAAAGTCATCAAAATACTAGAGCGCAACGGCTGCGTTCGGGTGCAAAAATCGGTGTTTTTAGGAGGGTACATCGCCCCGGCACACTACCGCGAAATGCTGCAACAGCTACAAGCTTTGCTCGAAAAAGGGGAAGAAACCGATTCGGTGATGTTTATCCCCATCGAGAAAGATTTGCTGGCGCAAGTAGGGATTATAGGCGACTCGCGCGAATTCCGCATAGCCATTAATAACCCCAATATATTGCTGTTTTAACTTTTAAAAGAAAGGATAAAAGCGTATTTTAGTAAAGGAAACAAGTTCAGGCGTTCTTTGAAAAATACAACTATTCAACATGGAATAGTTCAATCAAAAAGGGCGAAAGGCAAAGGGTTTCGGGCTGTTTGACATAGTGTTTTTCAAAGAAAAAATTGCATTTAATGCAGGTTTATTTGCTAATAAATTGATAATCAACGTCGCCATGGTCTGGTCTTCAGGTCATTGTCCCACTAGAATGAGGATTGCGACGAGAATCAAATACTTTTATTAAAAAGTTATTTGCATTCTTCAGGTCATTGTCCCACTAGAATGAGGATTGCGACCAAAGAAAGCCACCGCGGGTATGACTGCGATGGAGTCTTCAGGTCATTGTCCCACTAGAATGAGGATTGCGACCACAAAAATCAAGTTTCTGTTATTAAAGGTCATTTGGCTTCAGGTCATTGTCCCACTAGAATGAGGATTGCGACACTAATTCTAAATCGTCGATTTCGGGATGAGCGTAAGATAACTTCAGGTCATTGTCCCACTAGAATGAGGATTGCGACTTCTAGTTTCATAATTGTTGAATTTCTTTTAGTGTACTTCAGGTCATTGTCCCACTAGAATGAGGATTGCGACAATCTCTAAAGAAAGGATGGATTGATTCGAATACATGACTTTCTTCAGGTCATTGTCCCACTAGAATGAGGATTGCGACCCAATGCTACTAGTTAAGTTAAATTAATTATAATATAGCTTCAGGTCATTGTCCCACTAGAATGAGGATTGCGACATCAATCTTTAGTGCTTATCGGAGAGTAATAGCTTCTAACTTCAGGTCATTGTCCCACTAGAATGAGGATTGCGACGTTACTTTTAAAAAGTTCATATGTCTGTCGCAATATACTTCAGGTCATTGTCCCACTAGAATGAGGATTGCGACAATTTTAGCAGTTTGAAATCTGCTATATCAAAATTCATCTTCAGGTCATTGTCCCACTAGAATGAGGATTGCGACATATACATTGCAACGTTGAAACAGTGTACTCTACACTACTTCTTCAGGTCATTGTCCCACTAGAATGAGGATTGCGACTAGAAATCACTGCAAAGAATGTTAACAGATTCAGTAGTCTTCAGGTCATTGTCCCACTAGAATGAGGATTGCGACGCTATTTATCTTTAATCTGTTGCAAACAGAACCTACGACTTCAGGTCATTGTCCCACTAGAATGAGGATTGCGACACGAAATTAATATTTTAGTCTACAGTCTTGAAAACAACTTCAGGTCATTGTCCCACTAGAATGAGGATTGCGACTTCACGTAAATAATCTCCTCACTTTCTTTGTCCATCACTGCTTCAGGTCATTGTCCCACTAGAATGAGGATTGCGACCTTCTCGTGTAGGTGACCTCATACACTGCACTAACCTTCAGGTCATTGTCCCACTAGAATGAGGATTGCGACACAATGCAGGATGTTTGTGTGTTTTTCGCTCATTTGACTTCAGGTCATTGTCCCACTAGAATGAGGATTGCGACCTCGTGATGCTAAATGGCTAAACGACCAAGGAGTATTACTTCAGGTCATTGTCCCACTAGAATGAGGATTGCGACTAAAATCGCCTGCAAAACAAAGAGGTCGTGATTTTGCTTCAGGTCATTGTCCCACTAGAATGAGGATTGCGACATTCCAAAAAATAAACTCCAAGAAAAATAGAGAATTTTCTTCAGGTCATTGTCCCACTAGAATGAGGATTGCGACCCGGTTTTATAGTGTTTAATGAGATGTTTATTCTCACTTCAGGTCATTGTCCCACTAGAATGAGGATTGCGACAATAACGGCTAAAACAGCACTCAATCGCCTATATCTTCAGGTCATTGTCCCACTAGAATGAGGATTGCGACTTGCAAACAGAACCTACGAAAGCGACAAAGAGCTTTCATACTTCAGGTCATTGTCCCACTAGAATGAGGATTGCGACAATAGTAACGTGAGATTACCTTGTTCTACCACACTTTTCTTCAGGTCATTGTCCCACTAGAATGAGGATTGCGACTATAATCTTCTAATCCTAAATCGATTAATACGATATATTTCTTCAGGTCATTGTCCCACTAGAATGAGGATTGCGACGAAGTTCATGTTTTTATCACAGTATATGATTTTAAAGTCTTCAGGTCATTGTCCCACTAGAATGAGGATTGCGACCCCGTGAGAAGCTATATTATAATTAATTAAACTTAACATCTTCAGGTCATTGTCCCACTAGAATGAGGATTGCGACGGTATCGAGTTTTTTTGTTAAACTCGTTTTCAGGAATTTCTTCAGGTCATTGTCCCACTAGAATGAGGATTGCGACAACTTCAATCGGTCTGTATGCAGCACAACTTGCATTTTCTTCAGGTCATTGTCCCACTAGAATGAGGATTGCGACACTAAATATGTTTCCAGATAATCACACCAAATTGGAGGGCTTCAGGTCATTGTCCCACTAGAATGAGGATTGCGACAAACGACCAAGGAGTATTAACTTTGACTCAAGCAGACTTCAGGTCATTGTCCCACTAGAATGAGGATTGCGACCTTTTATAAAATTCATATAACGATCGCATTGTATTACTCCTTCAGGTCATTGTCCCACTAGAATGAGGATTGCGACATTAACCCCAAAGGTCTGTGTTAGGAACAGGGTCTAAGCCTTCAGGTCATTGTCCCACTAGAATGAGGATTGCGACTTGGTTTGCAACCTACAAGCGAAGATTATCATAATCTTCAGGTCATTGTCCCACTAGAATGAGGATTGCGACAAGTTTCATATCTCTATGTTTTAACAGTCAAATGCTATTTCTTCAGGTCATTGTCCCACTAGAATGAGGATTGCGACATTTGCGACATATCCACGTTTAAATACGACATCTACGCACTTCAGGTCATTGTCCCACTAGAATGAGGATTGCGACACTCTAAGTTTTATATTTTCTTCTGACAGACTTGTCCTTCAGGTCATTGTCCCACTAGAATGAGGATTGCGACCCTCTAAATAGCTGAATAACGGCTCAATTAAAAGGGCTTCAGGTCATTGTCCCACTAGAATGAGGATTGCGACGTGTTTTCAACATACATTTGACACTCACAGGCTGCACTTCAGGTCATTGTCCCACTAGAATGAGGATTGCGACAGATTTGCGGATAGTGCGAAGCGATAAACTCGTTCAAGATGCTTCAGGTCATTGTCCCACTAGAATGAGGATTGCGACGAATTTCACTTTTACTACGCCTGTTTGAAATTTATCTCTTCAGGTCATTGTCCCACTAGAATGAGGATTGCGACAGACATCTTAGAACCTGCATACACTTACAACAATGAGCTTCAGGTCATTGTCCCACTAGAATGAGGATTGCGACACGCAAACAGTAAAAGTACAAGGGCAAAAAATTGAGGAGTCTTCAGGTCATTGTCCCACTAGAATGAGGATTGCGACTTTTTTACGCAAAATTGTAAAGCGTATTCATCTGTTAATCTTCAGGTCATTGTCCCACTAGAATGAGGATTGCGACGCAAACACCGAGGCAGCCTCAGGATTTGAAAAAATATTCTTCAGGTCATTGTCCCACTAGAATGAGGATTGCGACTTTGATGAGGTCGTAATTATTTTTGGTGCGCTCATCCTTCAGGTCATTGTCCCACTAGAATGAGGATTGCGACAAAGATACAACAAAGCAAAGCAGCACAACTTGAAAAGCCTTCAGGTCATTGTCCCACTAGAATGAGGATTGCGACATTAATTACAACAAAAATACAAAAAAACCGCTTGAAATCTTCAGGTCATTGTCCCACTAGAATGAGGATTGCGACCTTACGTGAAGTAATCTTCCCCACACAGGCTATCAGTTCTTCAGGTCATTGTCCCACTAGAATGAGGATTGCGACTTAATGGCTAATCCGTTGTTCTCGCATTGTGTGAGGGTTCTTCAGGTCATTGTCCCACTAGAATGAGGATTGCGACGTGAAAATCCCTATCAAAGACATAAAAGATAGGATTACTTCAGGTCATTGTCCCACTAGAATGAGGATTGCGACAGTATGAATTTTCTAAAAGTCACATCCACTGAAGAGTCTTCAGGTCATTGTCCCACTAGAATGAGGATTGCGACAACAGGCATTGCGATCCAAAACGACCTCTTTTTTTTAGCTTCAGGTCATTGTCCCACTAGAATGAGGATTGCGACATTTTGAAATACAAATATTAACTTCAAAACAAAAGATACTTCAGGTCATTGTCCCACTAGAATGAGGATTGCGACACGACAATGTCTTCTAGTTTCAATGTGTATCCATGTGGCTTCAGGTCATTGTCCCACTAGAATGAGGATTGCGACAAGTGCACTGGTAGTCGAA
>CAYMYI010000154.1:3019-8566 GCA_964394585.1 uncultured Roseobacteraceae bacterium | reverse complement strand
CGATTTAGCGGTGGGCGGGGGCAGCGTACTGCCAATATCATCTCTGAAAACAACGGGTTACTTGCTAGTGCTCGCCGCTTTGTAATTCGGGGCGATGGAAGCGATAAACCCTATGGCATGAACCCCGAAGTGGCGTGGAACTATGGAGTTAACCTCACTCAATATTTTCAATTTGCAGAGCAAGAAGCAATTTTAAGCATTGATTTCTTTCGGACAGATTTCCAAAATCAGATCGTAGTCGATTTAGACCAAAGCCCCCAAACAGTGTTTTTTTACAATTTAGAAGGTGAGTCTTTTTCAAACAGCTTTCAGGCGCAGCTCGATGTGGAGCCACTCGATCGGCTCAATGTTCGCCTAGCCTACCGTTGGTTTGATGTACGCACTACATATGGCGATCAACTCCTCCAAAAGCCATTGGTTTCCGAGCATCGAGCATTTGCGAACATTGCTTATGAAACTACCAACCAATGGAAGTTTGACTACACTGTAAGTTGGCAGGGGCAAAAGCGCATTCCATTTACAGGCAGTAACCCCGAGGTGTTTCAACTAGAGGAGTCCTCACCAAGCTTCGTGCTGATGCACGCACAGGTTAGCAAAGTAGTAAGCCCAAAGTTTGAGTGGTATCTCGGTGCCGAAAACTTGTTGAATTTTCGGCAAGAAAGCCCCATCTTAGCAAGCGAACAGCCTTTTAGTCCGTATTTCGATAGCTCGTTGGTTTGGGGACCTATTTTTGGAAGAAATTTCTATGCAGGAATCCGATTCAGAGTAAAGTAACCGGTTGTTTCGAAAGAAGAATTCCCCACTACAGTAAATGTTTTTGAACAGTAGTGGGGATTTTTTTTGACCTTCGCAAACATACCTAAATTTTACCAACCTATGTATTTTGCAAAGTTCAATCAAATGGATTCTCTTATGTAATCTATGATTAATTACTATTTTCGTGAACGCAAATACGTAAGGTTAAAAGTTTGAAACTGATGAAAAAAGTAGCTGTTTTTACCTCAGGAGGCGATTCGCCAGGCATGAATGCCGGCATCCGAGCGGCAGTCCGTGGAGCTATTTACCACGGCGTGGAAATTATGGGCATCATCCGAGGATACAAAGGCATGATTGACGGCGACTTCATCCCGATGGAGTCGCGTTCAGTAAGCAATATAATCCAACTAGGCGGAACCATTTTGAAATCGGCGCGTTCCGAAGAGTTTCGTACGGCTGTAGGGCGCAAAAAGGCTGCCGACCAACTGAAGGCGCAGGGAATCGAAGGCTTGATTGCCATTGGAGGAGATGGAACTTTTACCGGAGCAGAAATTTTCCACCGCGAGTTCGGTATCCCTACTGTTGGCGTACCCGGCACTATTGATAACGATTTATACGGTACCGATTACACCATTGGGTTTGATACAGCGGTAAACACAGCACTCGATGCTGTAGATAAAATTCGAGATACGGCAGATTCGCACGACCGCGTTTTTTTTATTGAAGTGATGGGGCGCGATTCCGGCTATATCGCTATCCAAACCGGAATTGGTGGAGGTGCCGAAATGGTACTTGTGCCTGAAAATCCAGATAGTATGGAGAGTGTGATCGAAACGCTCCACGCCGACCGAAGCCGTTCCAAAACCTCTGCAATTATTATAGTAGCGGAGGGCGAAGAGCTAGGAAATGCTCACTATATCTCCAAGAAAGCAAAAGAAAAACTGCCCCATATGGATATCCGCGTAACTACGTTGGGGCACGTACAGCGAGGAGGTGCGCCTACCGCTGCCGACCGTATTTTGGGAAGTCGGTTAGGACTGGCAGCTATTGAGGCGCTGATTGAAGGCGAAACTAATGTGATGGTAGGGGTAGTGAATGATAAAATCGAACTGACTCCTTTTCATGATGCCATCAATAAGAAAAAACCATTTAATAACGACCTCATTAAAATGGTTAACATCCTCTCCATCTAGCCAAAAAAAGTAAAGCATTCAAACGTTCTTATTACTTTTGAATGCTTTTTGCCTTGCTTACACAAGCATCCTTGCTTATTATCTTAGTCAATACATGGCGCGTTTTGTGCGAAAAACACTCTACACTTTCTTGGGAAAATGCTATCCTTTAAAAGGGAAGGGTCATTATTGGCAAAAAATCATCAGGAGTGCAGCGGGTTTCATCGTTTGGGTAGGCTGCTGCTGTGGAGTAGGGTATTCCTTAGCACAAGAAAGCAAACTAGATTCTGCATTACCCGATAGCATTTTTGTACAAAAAGTACAGATTTTTGGTAATAATGTTACTAAAGACCGCATCATCTTGCGAGAGTTGGCGTATGGTGCGGGTCGTTATATCCCTTCTCAACATATTGATAGTTTGCTCAAAATCGAGCGTAACAAGGTATTCAACCTAAACTTATTTAAAGAAGTAGAAATTACCTACCGATTGCTCAGCCCTCCTACAGCAATGGTGCTCAATATCAGCGTAGAAGAGCAACTGTACCTTTGGCCCCGCCCTATTTTAGAACCGGCAGACCGCTCTCTTTCTGAGTGGCTCAACAATCGAGGGGCCGATTTAAGCAGACTTAACTATGGTCTGAACCTGAAACATAATAACATTGGGGGGCGGCGAGAACGCCTTAGCCTCACGGCACAGCTTGGTTTTCTGCGAAGGTTTTCCTTGAAGTACGAATTCCCGTTTATCGACCGAAAACAGCAAACAAGCCTCGCCATTTTTTTGCGTTACGAAGATAACAACACGGTGAGCTACATCACGAGTAACCATATTTTTGTAGAGGCTGCCACCGAGCTAGAACCGCTAATTACTCGCCGAATTGCCGGGTTTATCTTAGGAAAGCGATACCAATTTTTTGGTGCGCATCGGCTAGAATTTCGCTACGAAGACAACCGGGTGAAAGATACCATTCCGTTCCTCAATCCTAATTATTTTTTGGAAAGCCGAAACCGACAGCAGTTTTTGGCTCTTAGCTACCAATACGAGTACGACCGACGCGACATCTCGCGCTACCCTTTAAAAGGGTATTATTTCGAAGTTAGAGCGCAGAAATTAGGAATGGCAATTTTTGAGGATATCAACATGCTGCGTTTCGATGTTAACCTCGCCAAGTTTTTCGACCTTGGCCATCGGTTATATTTTGCGACAGGACTTTCGGCAAAGGTTTCGTTTCCAGAGCTACAGCCTTACGTAGAATCACGCGCATTGGGGTACGAAGATAACTTCATCCGTGGGCTAGATAACTTTGTGGTGGAAGGGCAACACATTGCCACGGTGAAAAATACATTTCGGTGGAAAATGATGGAAAAAACAATTGATCTCTCTAAGTTCATCCCGATACGCCAAATTAACCGTGGTGCCCTGGCTATTTACCCAAAAACATATGCTGACTTTGGTTACATCCATAATCCGGTTGCAACGTTCGACAACCAAGCACTCAGCAACCGAATGATATGGGGAGGGGGCGTAGGAGCCGATTTAGTACTATTTCACGGGTTAGTGTTTCGGTTCGAGTATTCATTTTCGTTCAGAGGCGAGCAAGGGTTCTTCTTTCAAAATGGTGCAGCCTTCCGTTAGAAGGGTTTAGCGTTAAAAGATATTAAAAGCAATTCCCTCAGAATTTTAAAGCAACCCAAAGGTATATTTTTGTTTTGGTAAGATGATTCCAGCCCACTACCGATTAGAGTAATTCGGGAAGGTTCATCGTTTCACATTCCTAAACTTTTGCAAAACTTATGACGGAAACAGCGAATCCAACGCCGGAAAACCACCAAGAATTACACGATAAAATTCAGAAAGTTATCAGCGAAGTAGGCAAAATTGTAGTAGGGCAGCAGTATATGGTAAATCGCCTACTTATTGGACTGTTTACCAACGGACACGTACTGTTAGAGGGAGTTCCCGGCCTTGCTAAAACGCTTACAGTTAATACCTTGGCACAGGTACTTCACCTCGACTTTCAGCGTATACAGTTTACTCCCGATCTGCTCCCTGCCGACCTAATCGGTACGATGATTTACAACCAACGCGAAGGGAAGTTTGAAGTAAAGAAAGGGCCTGTGTTTGCCAACATGATCCTCGCCGATGAGGTAAACCGTTCTCCTGCCAAAGTGCAGTCAGCCTTACTGGAGGCCATGCAAGAAAAGCAAGTTACCATTGGCGAAACCACCTTTAAACTCGATAAACCCTTCTTGGTATTGGCTACTCAAAACCCCGTAGAGCAAGAAGGTACCTACCCACTGCCCGAGGCACAGGTCGATCGTTTTATGTTAAAAGTATTCATCGATTACCCCGAAAAAAGTGCTGAGTTGGAAGTAATGCGTCGGATGTCGAACATGTCGTTCGGAGCGGAAATTCGCCAAATTCTTTCCAAGGAAGATATCTTTGCTATTCGCGATGCAGTAAATAGTGTACGGGTGAGCGAATCGCTCGAAGAGTATATTGTTGAGCTAGTTTTTGCAACGCGTTTCCCTAAAGAATATGGGCTAACCGACGAAGAGCACTATATCCATTTTGGGGCTTCACCCCGTGCTACTATAAACCTGCACCGTGCTGCAAAAGCTATTGCCTTCTTCGATGGGAGAGACTACGTGTTACCCGAAGACATTAAAGAAATTGCTTACGATGTGCTAAACCACCGCATTTTGCTCAACTACGAAGCCGAAGCCGATGGAATTACCACCAAGCAGATTATCGATAATATCTTACATAAAGTGAAAATCAATAAATAACTCGTAGAAGAGTCACTATTTTTGGCACAAAGCCATGAACTTTGCAACGGTTCGTGGCTTTTTGTTTTATAGCAAGATGGAAGAAAAAACACAGTTGTATATCGTTCCTACACCAATCGGGAATTTAGAAGACATTACCCTTCGCGCTTTGCGCATTTTAAAAGAAGTTGATGTGATTTTGGCAGAAGATACACGCAAAGCGAGCATCTTGTTGAAACATTATGAAATTACCAAGCCTTTGCAAAGCCACCATGCATTTAACGAACACCAAACTGTAGGTAAATTGGTAGAAAGACTGCAACAAGGAGAAACCATGGCGCTCGTTTCCGATGCGGGAACACCGGTCATCTCAGATCCGGGCTTTCTATTGGTGCGTGAAGCTATAAAAGAAGGAGTACGAGTTGAAACATTGCCCGGAGCTACGGCATTTGTCCCGGCGCTGGTAAACTCAGGACTGCCTGCCGATAAGTTTGTATTCGAGGGATTCTTGCCCCATAAAAAAGGGCGTCAAACGCGTTTGAAGGCACTTGCTAGCGAAACCCGAACCTTTATCTTGTACGAATCGCCCCATCGGTTGCTGAAAACACTCACCCAACTTGCTGAATTTTTAGGAGATGACCGAGAAGCTACCGTATGCCGAGAACTCACTAAAATGCACGAAGAAACCGCTCGAGGCACTCTTCAACAACTCATTCTACATTTTGAGACGCATACACTAAAGGGGGAAATCGTGGTGGTAGTATCGGGAGCACAGGCAAAAAGTAAGGATAAAACATCGGATTCAGTATGATAGGCAAGGATATCTCCCATGCAAAAGAACTCCTCGAGGCGG
>CAYMYI010000154.1:904-3009 GCA_964394585.1 uncultured Roseobacteraceae bacterium | reverse complement strand
CGGGCAAGCTCGTGGGTATCCCTACAGAAACGGTGTATGGGCTTGCAGGCAATGGGCTGAATGCGGCGGCTGTATCAAGTATTTTTGCCGCAAAAAATCGGCCTTCGTTCGATCCACTTATCTTACATACAGATAGCCTTATCAAAGTTCGCAGTTTTGTGGAAACCTTATCGCCTTTAGCCGAACGCCTAGCTCAGCTTTTTTGGCCTGGACCGCTCACGCTCATTTTGCCGCGCAAACCGGTCGTCCCCGATTTGGTAACCAGTGGCTTAGCAACAGTTGCTGTGAGGATCCCCAACCATCCACTTACGCTCTCTTTGCTAAAGAAACTCTCCTTTCCTGTAGCAGCACCTAGTGCCAATGTATTTGGGTACATTAGCCCTACCACTGCCGAACATGTGGCTACGGGACTGGGAAACGCCGTGGCTTATGTGCTCGATGGAGGAGCTTGCAAGCTAGGAGTGGAGTCCACCATTGTACTTCCCGAAGAAAATCGAATAGTGGTGTTGCGCAAAGGGGGAGTACCACTCGAAAAATTAGAGGAACTTGGCGTGCCCCTCAGCGTACATGAGCATTCGAGCTCGCAGCCACAAGCACCTGGCATGCTGAAGCAACATTATGCTCCTCGGACGCCTATAGAAGTGGGGAATTTACCAACCTTACTCAAAAAATATGATGGGAAAAACATAGGGCTGCTGTCCTTTCAAAAGGATTACGGCATTTCTCGACAACGTATCCTATCGCCGAAAGGCAATATTGCCCAAGCAGCGCAACAGTTATTTGCATCGCTTCGAGCGCTCGATGCGTTGTCGGTCGATATCATCTTAGCAGAATGGGTGCCAGAACAGGGGTTGGGGTGTGCCATCAACGATCGGCTGAGGCGAGCCGCTGCCAAAAGCTAACGGTAGCTTCTTGTGTAAATATGCTTGTGCGAATTGTGTAGGGCTGCTATCTTACCTACATGTATTATCTAATTTACTGAAACATGAAAACAATACACTGCCTGAAGCACTTTTTAGTGCTAGGGGTGAGTGGTATGATGCTATTTACGGCATGTAAACCCTCTACGCCCGAAACGAACAATCAAAACGAAAACCAGACCATGTTAGTAAAAGACGCTGTTCCCCCTAAAGCCCAGCAAATTGCAAAAGAACTTTCCATTCATGGCGATACCCGTATCGATAAGTACTATTGGCTCAACAACCGTGAGGACAAAGAGGTAATTGCCTACTTAGAAGCTGAAAACAGCTACAAAGAAAAAGTAATGGCAAATGTGAAAGATTTGGAAGAGGAAATTTACCAAGAAATTATTGGCCGTATTAAGCAAACGGACGAATCGGTCCCCTACAAAAGCCGAGGGTATTTTTACTATACGCGTTACGAAGAAGGGAAGGAGTACCCCATTTATTGCCGAAAAAAGGAAAGTTTAGAGGCTGAAGAAGAAGTTTTGCTGAACGTAAACGAAATGGCAGAAGGGTATGATTACTACCAAGTAGGAGGGTTGAGCATCAGTGCCGATAACCAATGGATGGCATACGGAGTTGATACCGTTAGCCGACGTATCTATACAATTCATTTTAAAAACCTTACTACCGGAGAAATTCTTGAAGAGAGCATCCCTAATACCACAGGAGGTGCTACGTGGGGGAACGATAACCAAACGGTTTTCTTTACTTCAAAAAATGAACAGACGCTTCGCTCAGAAAGCATTTACCGTATTCAGTTAGGGCAACCTGCTAACACTGCTGAGTTAATTTACACCGAAGACGACGATACGTTCTATACCGGTATTTACAAGACCAAGTCGATGGAATATTTAGTGATTTGGTCTGGCAGCACGTTGACCAATCATTACCAAATCTTAAAAGCCGATACCCCCAAAGGTGCGTTTCAAGAGTTTAGTGCCAGAGAACGTGGGTTGGAATATTCGATCGAACATTTTGAAGACAAGTTTTATGTAATTACCAATTGGGAGGCGCAAAACTTCCGCCTGATGGAAACCAGCGAAACCGCTACAGCTAAAGAAAACTGGAAAGAAATAGTGGCACATCGCGAGGATGTATTCTTAGAGGGGCTTGAGGTATTTCAGAATCATCTTGTACTCG
>CAYMYI010000154.1:0-894 GCA_964394585.1 uncultured Roseobacteraceae bacterium | reverse complement strand
AATGGGTTAACCTATCTTCGAGTAATGAACCAAGAGAGCGGCGATGAGCATTATATCGATTTTGGCGAAGAAGCTTATACGGCATACATTTCAGTGAACCGAGAGTTCGACACCGAAACGCTTCGATATGGCTATCAATCGATGACTACCCCTAGTTCTACTTTCGATTACAATATGAATACGAAAGAGAAAAAGCTATTAAAACAGCAAGAAGTACTCGGCGACTTCGACGCCAATAATTATGAAACCAAACGATTATATGCGAAGGCACGCGATGGGGCTGAAGTGCCTATATCTTTGGTGTATCGCAAAGGAATTACGCTGAACGGCGAAAACCCCACGCTTTTGTATGGTTATGGATCGTATGGTTCTACCATTGACCCTTACTTTAGCTCAAGCCGGTTGAGCTTACTCGATCGTGGGTTTGTATTTGCTATTGCTCACATTCGTGGTGGACAAATTAAAGGGCGTGCGTGGTACGAAAATGGCAAACTCTTGAAAAAGAAAAACACATTCACCGATTTTATAGATTGCGCCGAATTTTTAATTCAAGAAAAATATACTAACCCAGAGAAACTCACAGCAATGGGCGGTAGCGCCGGAGGCTTGCTCATGGGAGCTGTGGTAAATATGCGCCCCGATTTGTTCAAAGGTGTTGTGGCGGCGGTTCCTTTTGTAGATGTGATTACCACCATGCTAGATGAGAGTATTCCACTTACTACCGGTGAGTTCGACGAATGGGGTAATCCTAAGGATAAAGCATATTACGACTACATTCTTTCGTACTCACCTTACGACAACGTAGAAGCAAAAGACTATCCGCATATGTTGGTAACGACAGGATTACACGATTCCCAAGTGCAATACTGGGAGCCTGCCAAGTGGGTCGCCAAA
>CAYMYI010000153.1:0-8599 GCA_964394585.1 uncultured Roseobacteraceae bacterium | reverse complement strand
TTGTTGGTTACATCGTGTTTCGAAAAAAGGATAAGCTGGCGTATCGTTTTGATTACCTCGTACTTATCGCCTTTTTTCAAGATGTACGTTTCGGTGATTTCCTCTGGCAAGTTAGCAATGGCTTCTTTAGGGTAAATCCCTCTTCGAGCCTCGGTGATGGCTTTCTCGTCGATATCGGTTGCAAAAATTTGCACATTAAATTCGTTGAGTTTACTGCCCAATAATTTCATTAATAAAATACCAATCGAATAGGCTTCTTCACCAGTGGCACAACCGGGCACCCAAATCCGGATAGCATCGCCTGAACGCTTCGAAGCAATAATTTTAGACAGATGCACCTCTAGGCTACGGAATGCGTCTACATCGCGGAAAAACGTTGTAACACCAATCAGAATGTTGTTGAACAGTTTATCGAGTTCTTCGTGGTTGTTCGAAATGTAGGCGAGGTACTGATCGATATCGGTAATTTTCAATTCCATCATCCGCTTTTCGAGCCTTCGGCAAATGGTAGAGGGTTTGTAGTTAGAGAAATCGGTACCGGTGCGTTTAGAAAGGAGCTGGAGCACTTTATCGAGGCTGCTGCTTTCGTTTTTCAGTACTGTGTTGGTAATCTGCGAGTTCGGATGTTTTACCACATCCTCTAACTCTTCTCCAATTTTATCGGGCGAAAGCACTAGATCGACTTGTCCGGTTTCAATTGCAGAAATAGGCATGCCATCGTACTTGGCGGTGTGGGGTTCTTGCGCGATGGTAATCCCGCCGGCACTTTTGATGGCTCGAATACCTACAGCGCCATCAGAGCCTGTTCCCGAAAGGATAATTCCAATAGACTTTTCACGTTTTTCTTCGGCTAAAGAGGTAAAAAAGGTATCGATAGATGGTTTAGGGCCAGCAGATTTAGTGGGCTTAGTAAGATTTAAGTATCCATTTTTCAGGGTAATTTCGCTATCGGGAGGGGTAATGTAAATAGTCCCCGCTTTAATGTGCTGTTGGTTGCGCGCCTCTACCACTTCGAGGGGAGTTTGCCGACTTAGCAATTGCACGAGCATGCTTTTATAGGTAGGGCTTAAATGCTGTGCCACGATAATGGAAATCCCTTCTAGGTTATCCGATAAGTGCGACACCAACTCTTGGAGTGCTTCGAGCCCTCCGGCTGAGGCACCCACGCCCACAACTTGCAAATCTTTATAAACCTTCTTTTTTGGAGTATTTTCCATGGTTGTACTCTTTACGATAGCCTGAACCTTAATTTAACAAAGAAAATAGAGAACGACTCAAAAATTTGCCCCACTTGAAGGAGCATTATCAAACCATTCTTTAAAGGCTGCGACTTTCTCTCGGCTTACAATCATTTCTTTCTCCGAAGCAGGAGAGCATAGTACCTTCAAGCGGCTGTTAGAATGCACCAACACCTCGGTAATCGCACGTATGTGCACAAAAAAACTGCGATTGATTCGAAAGAAAGTAGCGGGGGCTAGTACTGATTCCAACTGCTCCATGGTATAGTCTACAACATATTTTTCTTTTAACAGCGTGATGAGGAATACTGTGCGACCTTCTGCATAAAAAAAGGCAATGTGTCCTACTTCAATCGAGCGGATGCGTTCTCCTAATTTCACCATAAAACGCTGTTTATACGATACCTCTGCTTGCGCTTGTTGCAATACTTTAGCGAGTAGTTGCATCTGTTCGGCAGATACCCCCATTGGCGGTTTCGGTTGTTGCAAACGCTTCCATTTTTCCATGCTTTCGGAAAGTTGCGTGAGCGTGATAGGCTTTAGCAAATAGGCTATCCCGTTGGTACGGAATGCTTCTAAGGCATACTGATGAAAGGCCGTGGTAAAAATGATGGGCTGTTGCATTGAGATATGCTCTAAAATATCAAAGCTGCTTCCATCGGCAAGCTGGATATCCATAAATATCATATCAAGCTCATGGGGAGGGTCGGCAAACCACTTTTTCGCTTGGGCAACGGTTTTTAGCGGTCCGTATATCTCGATAGTAGCGTCATAGCGATGCAACAAAGCGGCAAGGTGTTGTGCGGCGGGCTTTTCATCTTCAATAATTAAAACGCGCATTGTACTTTTTTTTATAGATAAGCTATAGAAAGGATACCATAATAGTAGGGATGCTTCCCGTATGCTCACGGCGTTAGTTCACTTCGTTTAATGCGGGGTAGATTAACGGTACTTTGAGCAGACTTTCGTTGTAGGCTTTGAGCTGTACTATGGGCAATGAGGTAAAATACTGATACGATTTTTGCTCCGTTTCTATCGCTTTCCGCAAAGGAAGTTGGGGCGACAACTTTTCGTTCAGGGGATTCCGGATTACCAGATAATCGTCGCCATCGTTGGTGCATATTACCTCAAATGGTTGTTTTTGGTTCACTACGCTCGAAGCTACTAAACTTTGTAACAAGCGTTGTAAACTGCCGGGCACTATACGGCAAGCCTGGCATAAATTGCGGTCTACATCTACTTCAAGACCCACTGCCCCATCCCACTGTTCGTGTAGAAGTTTTGCTTGGTTTACTAGGGCGTCTAATTCGTGCTGTAAAGGGATTAGTTCTAGTTCTTGGCTTTCCAAGTGGAAGCGGTAATAGTTGGCAAGCCAACTGATGTACTCTTGGGCATGTTCCGGATGCCGATGCACCAACGATATGAGTGTCTCAAGCGAAAGATACAAAAAGTCAGGATTGATATTGGCTTGAAAGCGTTCAAACTGCCATGCAAGTTTTTCTTTAAATACTTCCTCTTTTTCGAGCTCTGAGGTATTGCGTTCGTTGAGGTAAAAGAAACTCAGATATACCAAGTTATAGAAAAACGCACTTGCCATAAATAGTGAGTTGAACGTGGAGAGTTCTTGGTCAAAACTTTGAAAATGCAAGAGGTACGTAAAGTAGCTCCACACCATGCCAAAGCTCACTAAATATGATGTGGCAAGCGTAACCGCAAATAAAAACACACTGCGTACTAAAAACTCTTGAAAGTTCGCCCAGCGCTCTACTGCATAGGTTACCCAATGCATACTTTCAAAGAATACGTAGGTCATCAAAATACAGAGCAGTGCCTCAAGGCTAAAGAAGTTTTCGTGCCAATGGGATAGACTATCGAATATTAATAGCACCGCGCTGTACAGAAAAAGCCCATACAGTGCCGGAAATATCGCTCGGAACGGAAGGCTTTTTAAAAAGTTGCGGTGCATAACGAATTGATGTTAAACTAATATCGTCGAATAACTTCGCGCTTACTAAGTAATAGTTGTATTACTGCCCACTGAGTTGCTGAAGTAGAATCGGCAGTGAACAATAACGGATACGAATATACTAAACTGTCGCCACCGAGTTTTTGGATGTTATCGTCCATAGCTGCATTTTGGGTAAAGTTGTGCTGGTATGCCTCCCATACCATGCGCTCTTTTGCCGTGGCATTGTCGGGTATGTTGCACAATAGCTCTGCACTGATTAGCAAAGCGGTATCGTAGGAGGGCAACAACTCGGCAAGAGACGTCCCACAATCGCCCGAAGTGAAACTGAGTGAGTCGTTTAGGTATGCCGCCATGCGTTTACCATGTTGGTAGGCGCTTTCTACCACTTCCGCCTCTTTCACTCGCTTAATTTCCCTTGCCTCAATTTCTCGGTTAACCGCTTCGGAATTGATTTTATCAGACGTTTTTAGGTTACAACCCACTAATAATACTAAAGCGATAAACAAAATCCGTTGCATATTTATTTTGATAGGTTAAATGTGAATATTCTCATTATTTCTAGTAACCTCTAGCACCAAATATGGAACTCCCCACTCTGATAAGAGTGCTGCCTTCTTCGAGGGCTATCGTGTAGTCGTTACTCATCCCCATTGAAAGCTCAGTAAAATCGACGTTTTGGTAATGGTTTGCTTTTGCTTTACAGCGTTCGAACAGCGTTTTCAGCCCTCGAAACTCTTGACGTACTTGGGCGGGGTCGTCGGTGTTGGTTGCCATACCCATAAGCCCTTTGAGGCGCACATGTGTGAATGCCGCCAGCGCCTCTTCGGTAAGCAATGTTTCAAGTTCGGCCTCATCGAACCCAAACTTAGTTTTCTCTTGGGCAATATGCACTTGCAATAGGCAGTTTACCACACGCCCCACGTTGGCAGCGCGCTTATTGATTTCCTGCAATAAGCGCACGCTATCCACTGAATGAATGAGCGCTACAAACGGAACAATGTATTTCACTTTATTGCGCTGTAAATGGCCTATCATATGCCACTCGATATCTTTAGGCAATGCTTCGTATTTCTCGGTGAGTTCTTGTACTTTATTCTCTCCGAACACTCGAATACCTAAGTCGTAGGCATCTTGTAATACAGCAATAGGTTTGGTTTTGCTTACAGCTACCAATCGGCACGAAGTACCTTCTAGTACTTTTTGAAATGTTTCTAAATTTTCTGCTAACGACACGTCTGTTCTTAATTTAAGAGGATGAACTTTTTGAACCGTATTTCTATTAGGCGGCTTTTTTTCTTGCCAAATTCACTAAGTAGATACCTACAATAATTAATGCCATGCCTACATAATGCATAGGGAATAAACGCTCTCCATCGGCAACGCCCCATGCAATAGCTACTAATGGAATAATATAGGTAACCGAAGTAGCATATACCGCCGATGTTTTTGTAATGATGATATTGAAAAGAATTAGCCCAAAAGCAGTGCCCACAGTTCCTAAGATGGCTAAGTAGCCAAGGGCTTCCCATGCAAGAGGGGCTGTAGTGAGCCGCTCGGTAAAATCGGTAGTAAACAAATACCCAATGGATAGTGGGCCAATAATCACCATTGCACAGGCTGTTAATAACAGCGGTGGGATTTGCGATAAATGTGCTTTAATCACGTTAGAACTCATAGCATAGCAAAGCGTTGCCGCTACCACAAAGAGCACGTATACATTCATGGGGCCAAACCCTCCTTCTGCATTCAAAAAACTTAAAAAAGCACATCCCAGAAAACCAACGGTAAGCCCTACTACTTGCACACGTTTAATTTGTATTTGAAAAGCGATAATGCCCACAATTAATGTAAATAGCGGTGTGAGCGCGTTGAGTATCCCTGCCAAAGAGCTTTCGATGTTCGATACGGCAATAGCAAACAGAAATGCAGGGAAGAAATTGCCTAAAAACCCCATGATAAGCACATACTTCCATTGCTTTGGCTGAATTTTCTTTACGCCTTTCCATACAAACGGGAGCATCGCCAAAAATGAAAAGCCAATGCGTATAGCCCCTACTTGTGCGTAAGAATATACAGCGAGTCCGCGCTTCATTAAAATGAAGGAACTGCCCCAAATAAGCGCTAACAGGATGAGTAGTCCAAGGGGTAACCAATCCGTTTTAGGTTTTTCAACAGCCACAGGCTGCGATAGTGGTACAGAAGGATTCATAATCTTTACTACTAATTGTTGTTGTGGAGCAAAGCACTAGAGCGTTTAGGCGCAAAGCTACTCCTTGTATTGAAAACTAAATTGGTTTGCTGCGGTTTCTTCGGCAAGCATCGCTACAATACTTTACGTCGTCCCAGCAATCTTTCCACTTTTTTCTCCAATGGAACGGCAGCCCACACGTTGCACAACGTTTTGTGGGGAAATCTGCTTTTTTTCTCGTTTTGTTACTCTTCTTTTTCATTGTTGCTTTTTACCAGCTGTTTTCCTTTCTAGTTTTACAAAATGAAAGTAGATAGAACTATTGCGCCTCCTATTAAGCCGCTAGCCGATTTTCAGTTGCGAAAAGCGGAAGCACATACACTGCAAAATGGAGTGCTCGTGTATACCATCAATGCTGGCGAACAGCCCGTGCTGCAACTACAGTTGTTATTCCCTGCCGGCAAAGCATATGAAGCACACCCTGGCGTTGCCTCGTTTACTGCTAAAATGCTGTTAGAAGGCACAAAAACATCCACTTCGCAAGCAATCCACCATGCGTTTGACTCTATTGGGGCATTTAAAGAAATACAAGCCGGGTTTAACTATGGTACTATAGAAGTGTACCTGCTTGAGCGCTACCTTTCTACCGTTGCTACACTAATTGGCGATATTTTTCAGGAAGCCACATTTCCTGAAAACGAACTGGCCTCTCAGCAACAAATCACTAAGCAGCAAATCTTAGTTAACCAAGAAAAAACAGGGTATCTATCTACAGTATTATATAGAGATGCCTTTTTCGGCAATTCGCCTTATGGCTACAGCCTCACCGTTGAGCAAACCGAGCAAATAAGCCGCGAAATGCTCGTAAGCCATTATGAAAAATGCTACCTAAACACACCGTTCATTATTATTTTGGCGGGTCAGGTTACCGATAGGCATATCGGCCAGCTTGATAACACATTGGGTACACTCCCCTTTGAAACATCAAAAAATATTGTTGAACCTCATCAGGTACTACCAAGCGTTACACCTAAGTCGATTTATGTTGAAAAAGACGACGCTTTGCAAACCTCGCTGCGTATTGGCGGAATTGGCGTGCCTTTAACGCACCCCAGCCGTGCGGTATTCGATGTGCTCAATCATGCGTTGGGCGGCTATTTTGGTTCGCGTCTTATGCAGAACATCCGAGAGGAAAAAGGGCTTACCTATGGAATTTCATCCCAACTTACCGATTTGAAAATTGGGAATTTCTTTACCATAGCTACCGATGTTCAAAAAGCACAGCGCGAAGTGGCACTAACCGAAATCTACAAAGAGATTGAGCGTTTACAGCAAGAAGAAATTCCGCATGAAGAGCTTGAGCTAGTAAAATATTACATGGTTAGTTCGTTTATGCGGTCTATCAATACGCCTATCGCCCTCGCCGAGTATTTCAAAACGGTTCATATTCATGGGTTACCCCCTGATTACTTTGATGGCTATATAAGCCGTGTGCAGGAAGTTTCGGCAGCCGATATAAAAAAAGCAGCTCAAGAGTATCTCAAGCTGCCATTGTTAGAGGTATGCGTTGGTTAAACGTAGGTTAGCTGATATAACGTAAGAACTCGTTGCGGGTTGCTTCTTCTAAAAACTTTCCGCTATACTGTGCTGTAACCGTGCTACTGCTCGTATCTTCCACACCTCGCATCGAAACACATAAGTGAGCCGCATCAATCACCACAGCTATGTCGTCGGTACCGAGTGTTTGCTTCAAATCTTCAATAATTTGCACAGTAAGACGCTCTTGTACCTGTGGGCGCTTTGCATAATACTGTACAATTCGGTTGATTTTCGACAAGCCAATTACGCTCCCATTTGAAATGTAGGCTACATGCGCTTTACCGATAATCGGCACAAAATGGTGTTCACAATTTGAATAGAAGGCGATGTCTTTCTCTACAAGCATTTCGTTGTAGCGGTACTTGTTATCAAACAAGCGGATGACCGGACGATTTTTGGGGTTCAACCCACTGAAAACCTCCTTTACATACATTTTGGCAACCCGATGGGGTGTACCACTTAAGCTATCGTCGGTGAGGTCTAGCCCCAACGTAAGCATGATTTCTTTAAAGTGTGCCGCAATTTTTTCGACTTTGGCGTCGTCGTCGAGTAGGAATGCATCTTCGCGCAAGGGTGTATCATGGGAAGTCGCCACGTGCTCATCGCCCATTGCTTCAAGGGCTTCAAGCGTTTCATGCGACACCTTTCCGTTTTGAGAACCTTGTCCGTTAGGATGCTGGGTATTCCACGAAATTCCGTTCTGTTTCATAAAGGGTAATTTTTAAATCTAGTTTGCGATCAAGCCGCTTCCGCAACAACAACCATATCACCATAGCGATATGTTCCGCCGTTGGGTTGAGGCTCTTAAATTCTTCAGTATCGAGGTTTAAATTTTTATGGTCAAATTTCTGAATTACTTCTTCACGGATAATATCTTTAAGTACTTTAAGGTCAATTACATACCCGGTATCAGGGTCTACCTCTCCGGTAACCTTTACAATTAGGTCGTAATTGTGCCCGTGGTAATTCGGGTTGTTGCACAACCCAAATATTTCAGCGTTTTTTTCTTCAGACCATGCCGGGTTGTGTAAACGATGTGCAGCGTTAAAGTGCTCTTTTCGGTACACGGTGAGCCGCCGATCGGTGGGTAACTCCATAGCAAATAATCAGGTTTTAATATTGAAACATTGGGGGAAATTCGCAGCTAGTGCTGTAAAAACCAATGTCGTTTCAAAATTTCGTATAGTAAACATTCAGTTTCAATTAATGTTTAAAGTTTTGAAATAAAACTTAAACAAGAAATCATGCAACGGGAATTTGATGCGTGCGTAGTGGGTAGTGGCATGGCAGGGCTTACCACAGCATGCTTACTGGCAAAGCAAGGCTTACAAGTCGCAGTACTCGAACAAAATTATTTACCCGGCGGCTGCACGAGTTCGTATTGGCGCAAGGGGTTCGTGTTTGAAAGTGGCGCTACTACCCTTGTAGGCCTCGACCCTCACATGCCGTTACGGTATCTGTTAAATGAGTTAGGCATCCGTTTATCGGCGTTGCCGCTTGCTTTGCCCATGCAGGTACACCTAAAAAATGGACACACCGTAAACCGCTACCAAAACCTAAACCAGTGGATTGCCGAAGCTGAACGTGTTTTTGGCAAACAAGGGC
>CAYMYI010000152.1:0-8599 GCA_964394585.1 uncultured Roseobacteraceae bacterium | reverse complement strand
CGTCGGGGGATACTCCTATTATTCCCAAAATAATTAATTATGGGTATATTTAACGAAGAGTACATCTTAGAAATGGCAGAAACTGATGATAGCAATCTACCTAGCAAAGAAGAAGTTTATGTGCGCTTTGATCCTCTGCAGCAGCATAAAGCAGCGAACATGATAATGCCCGAATTCTTTTTCCTAAAAAAGAAGAAAAAGAAGAAAGAGGATTCGGGAGAATCTGCCATAAAACGCTTTTTTGCCGGCAAATGGCCAAAGCTCATTGCTGCTTTCGATGTCGCATATATCACGTTGGGATACTTTGCCGATATGCTCGGCTCCGACGACTACCTTGTGGCAGCCTCTATGGTTGTGGGTGGAGCGGTATATTTTTTAGAACGTTCGGGAAAATTAACACTTCCCCCTGTATGCTATTTTACCATGAACGCGAACTATGTAGAATATCACTACGAAACCGGGGTAAAAATAGAGTTCATAAAGCTTGCTCGCTTGGTGGGAATCAATCCACCGAAACGCGTGTACTTTCACGAGGTAGATCGTGTGCATTTCCCCTTTAAGGCGATTGAATTAAGTTTAAAAAAGGGTAAGAAAGTCCGTATGGAACTAGTCGGATTACCCGACTCTACCACTTTTTTCCTACAAAAGCAGGTAGAGCAAGCCTGCACCGAGCGCTCCATTCCGTGCACGGTTTCAGCGCTATCGAAAAGCTTTCAAGAAAAGATGGAAAACACTGAAAATACAGCATAATCTTGTAATACATTTATCTGAAAATGAGAAGTAATTATGTTGGGCTATATGAAGTTGTAACTTTGGAAATCCTTAAACTTTTTACTGCGTATTATCCAAAAGTTGATAAACGAATCGTCCGTTTGGTTCGTAAATGAACGTATACATTATCGTCTTTTTATTTACTCAAGGAAATAATACCTGTTTTTTTATTCTATCACTATCTATTTATGAAAACAACTATACAACGCTTTGGAGTTTATGGTTTGCTTTGTGTGGTATTGGCACATCTTTATCACGAAGGGAAAGCGCAAATTACCTATAGCGCCGCCAACGTCGCTCAACTCCGTACCGCTATTACCAATGCAAATACAGACGGCGATGTAAGCATTATAAACCTCACAGTAGGCACATATACCACCAATCAATTTTTATTAGGCCCAGGGGGCGATGGCATTGGCTACCCCGTTATCACCGAAGCCAACGATTTGATTATCAATGGAAGTGGCTCAACGATTAATCGATTGGGTGGCGATGACCTACGCTTTTTTTATGTAACTACCGGGCGGCTTATCCTTCGGAATCTCACTCTCGATGATGGCTACCCCGACCAAGGAAATGGAGGGGGGGCAGTATACAACGAAGGCTACTTTAAAGCACAACTAGTTACGTTCAGCAATAACTATTCAGGGCGAAACGATGGTGCAAATGGCGGTGCAGTGCTCAATAACAATGGGGTTGTTGAAATTATTGGTTGCCGCTTTGAAAATAACTTTGCCATTGGTTTATCAGGGCTGAGAGGCGCCGGGATTTATAACTCAGGTGCAGGTTCTAGCCTTACGGTAGAAAATTCCTCATTCGATGGAAACCAATGTATTGGCAGGGGTTCAGGGATAGCAACTACGGGCGGGAGTTCGGAGGTCATTAACTCTACGTTTCATGGCAACCAAGACGAAGTGATTTTTATGGCGGGCGGGCAACTCTCTTTAGAAAGTTGCACTATTGTTGCCAACCAAGCCAATAACTTTGGGGTCAACAATGCAGCGGTATACGTTGAATCAGGGAATTTATTCGCGCGGTTTAGCATCATTTCCCAAAACTTAAACTCCACTGGTGGGCCTCTAAATGGCACCAATCAATTTGATATAGAAGTAGAAGGCGCGGGCAATTTTACCGATTTTGGCTATAACCTCTTCGGTTTTGTAAACCCGGCGCCTACGCTCGGCACGGGGAGTTCGCTAAACAATACCTTAAACCCTACATTGGGTACATATGGATTTAACGGCGGCCCTGCCAAAACGCTTCCTATTACGGTAGGCAGTCCTGCTATCAACCAAATTCCATTTCCAACAGGCTTTTTACCTCCACGCGATGGCCGCGACTTCACCCGCTCCGGACCAAGTGCCGATATTGGAGCATTTGAATTTGCCGCTACCGATGTGCGCAACACTGAAACTGTTACGGGCGATTGGACCGACCCCGATAGTTGGTCGCTAGGCATTTTACCCTCCGCCGGCGACGATGTCCGCATCAATGGAAACATCACCTTGAATACAGCTACACCGCCCAACCTTAACGATTTGATTATCGTGAGTGGCAATACATTCGACATGAATGGAAACGACCTGACGGTGAATGGGAATGTATTAATTGACGGTACATTGGATATGAGTACAGGAGCATCGACACTTAGTGTGTTTGGTAACTACACACAAAACGGAACATTTGTAGGGAATGCACTTAATACCGCATTAGTACGTATGAACGGTATCGGAACTATCGGCGGGAGTGCCACACCTATTTTATTCGATGGCTTGCAGATTAACGGGCCGGCCAATGTAACGCTTGGTAGCGGTTTAAATATCGAAGGAGATTTTGCACTCACACCTGGGGCTAGTTTGAACGACGGAGGACAAACCATCACTATTCGAGGCGATAATAATTTTTTCCAAGGAACGCTTACCAGTACAGGGCGATTCAACTTCCAAACGGCAACGGGGCCACAAACCATCAATGCAATCGGGACACCAACGTTCAATGAGTTGGAAGTAAACATAGGAGGCACCGAAGCCCAGCAAAAATTAGTATTGAGTGATGATATTCGCGTATCAAACGCTATGTTTTTCACTTTAGGCGATATTCAAACCACTGCGACAAGTAACCTGATTGTTACTGAGACCACTACAATGAATACCCCCGGTAACACAAGCCATGTTGAAGGCACAACACGCGTTAATTATAGCTCACCAACAGCATATACGGTACCGAGTGGCAACGGATTGCATTATGCCCCAGTAGAAATTGCCCCAACGCTAGCTGGGAATTATTTTGTGGACTATCATAATAATGCCCCTGCTTTGGGTACTACGTTCGATGCCTCCATCGATGCGATATCGCAAATAGAATATTGGAATATTTATGCAGCCGGCGGTGGCACTGCTGATATTCGTTTGTATTGGAACGATGCTTTTATAGAAAGCTACGTAGAGGTACCTGCCGATGTACGTGTAGCATCCAATAATGGTACTACGTGGACAGCGAACCCCTCTACACCGAACGGAACGGCTACTATAGGCGATGTAGTGGCAAATGGTTTAACCATTCCGGCAGCATCGGGTATTACAAGCCAATACACGTTTGGAAATGTTGCAGGAGGAGGCAATACGTTTGTGCCTGCGGCGCCCAGTCAGCTAGTGGGCAACCGTGGGGTTTACCTCGATGGGGTCGATGATTTTGTGTATTTTAATACAGGAGTAAACTTAGCCTTTGGCGATGCAAACGATATTTCTGCAGAGGCTTGGATTAAAGTGTACGATAACTCTGGGTTAAATCAAATTTTGTGGCAAAAAGGATTTGCTGGCAATATGCAGGTCAGTTTTAATGTACAGCCAGGAGGACAACTCCAAGTTGGGTTTGATAAACAATCAACTGGTTGGATTTTCTGCACGAGTAATGCGCCAGTAATCAATAATAAAGAGTGGCATCATGTGGCTTTTACACGGCAAGGAGGCACTACCAATATCCGATTATTCGTAGATGGTTTAGAAGTGCCCTCTACCGTAACCGGTGCACGTCCGATAGATGCTACGTCATCCACTTTCTGGTGGTCTATAGGCTCTGACCAAGATTTAAACGGAGGCTTTTTCGAAGGACAGATTGATGAGGTGAAAATTTGGAATGTGGCCCGTAACGGGTTCCAAATAGCTAATGAGATTAATAGTACGGTAACCAATGCGCCGAATTTAGTGGCTTATTGGGATTTTGAAGAGTCGAGCGGGCAAAACGTAGGTGATAAGCAAACCAACGGAGTACCTAAAAATGGAACTTTCGGAGTAAATGCAACCCCTGCTAACGATGATCCTATGTGGGCTCTTCGGGTTACCAACACCTCAGATGCCGCTGTGCCTCCTGTGGGTTCACTACGGTGGGCAACCGATGAAGCCGACACAGATATCGAAATCGATTATATCGATTTTAGCATCCCGGGGGCAGGAACTCAACTTATTGAAATGACGGCTGCAAGTTTTTTAAATATCGCGCGCCCTGTCGTTATTGATGGGTACTCACAAACAGGCAGTTCACCCAATACGATTGCGACGCTAGGAGCGGGCACCGAAAGCGATGCTGTGTATGGTGTAAGGGTACGAAAAGGAGCTTCCGGAAATTCTAGCTTATTTGTTTTCGATAATTTCGATGCCAGTTTTACAATTATAAAAGGATTAATTATTGAAGATTTTGATGCGAGTGCGGTGTATGTAACTAGCGCCCACAGCGATATGCAATTTTATGGGAATCATTTCATTAACAACGGCAATAGTATCTTTTTAGATGCTGCAGGAGGGAATCATATCATTGGTAGCCCGGCTCCGGAAGATCGCAATATTTTTGAAAGCGCTACCACAGCAATACGCCTAGCCGATAACAATGTAATCATTCAAAACAATGTATTTGGTTTAACACCTGCCGGAGCTGCCGGAGGGCACACAAATGCTATCATTGCCCTGAACGCTTCTGCGGTGGATGCCACCATTGGGGGCACATTGGCAGGAGAGGCAAATCTGATTACCAATTCCACAAATAATGGAATCAATATCAATACGAACGCCAACGGAATAACACATATTGGCAATAGTATTTACTGTAACACGATAGGAGTTAACCAACCGGCAGGCGCTAATAGCGATCAACCCATCCCGGTAATTACCTCTGCCTACAATCCGGGCATAGTAGATGGTACCTGCGCCACATGTGCCAATGGCGATGAAATCCATGTATATGTTGATAACTCAGCATGTACGCCTGAACAAGGGCAAACCTACATAGGTGTTGCAACAGTTACCGGCGGGGTGTGGTCGTTGAATGCAACTGGCATTAATGCCGGCGATTTGGTTACAGCAACCTCGACCAACCCGACCAATGGGACTTCTACTTTTTCGGCAGCTTTTACCGCTCAATCGCTCAAACGCTGGGATGGAGGCGGCACGTTGGATAATTGGGAAGATCCGCTCAACTGGTCGCCCGATGGAGTTCCTACAGTTGCCGATGATGTTGTCCTAGATCATTCCATTGTGGCAGGGGCTTATACAGTAACCGCCAATGCAGCATATACAGCCAACTCACTAATAATCGACGACCAAGCCGGGCCTGCCATCACGCTGCAATCGGCGCAAAATGGCGATATTGCAGACTATATAGAGGTCTCAGCAAATGGGCAAATTGCCTTACTAGCTACTAACCAACTAAATATCGGAGGCGACTTCACCTCGTTGGCAGCCACCCCAGTGGCTATCTCAGGCCTTTTAATTTTTGATGGTGGCGCTACACAAAATATTGATGGGATACCAGGTTTCTCTTTGCCTACGGTTAGTGTCGAAAATACTACTACTCTACAAACGCTTACCGCCTTAACCATTGATAATTTGTTTGTAGAAGCCGGTGCTACGTTTACCCCCACAACGGAAAATATCTCGTTTACAAATGGGGTATCGGTAAATGGAACATACTCCGATGCCACCAATGGAGTGAGCACCCACACCTTCGGTGGACTACTTACCATAAATGCTGGGGGTGTTTTCCAAATTACCTCCGACGATATTATAGAATTTCAAGGAGGTGTAACCCATAATGGCGCTACGTTTACTATCGACGATGTAACCAACCAGCCTAGTGTCGATTTTACTACTTCCCAAACGTTTATCACAGGGGCAGGTGCAGCGGCAAATTTGCGCAATGTAGAACTAACCGATGATGTAGACCTAGATGGAAGTGGAACAGTGAACCTCTATGGCGACCTAACGATTGGAGCGGGCAATACATTGCTAAATAAACTATCTGTAACAGGAACGCTTGTCTTGTGGGCTACAACCCATACTGCCAATGGTTCTTTGCAAAACGACTCAGGAGCTAATTTACACTTCAAAGAAGCTCCTACGAGTTCATTCAGTTTCGATTTTACTGCTGCAAACAATCATGTGGTATATAATAAGGCTTCGTCTGCACTTGATATATATCCAACAATATATCATCATTTAAGTATGGATGCCCAATTGGGTACGCCGGCAACATTTGCACGAAACCTAATAGGGAATACCACAGTAAATGGCGATTTGACGGTAGATAAAGGAGTACAGTTATTGCCATCTTCTTACGACTTAACCATAGCCGGAACATTCAACCTCGGTGGAAATGGCGATTTTGTAGATACCGACGATTTGGGTGTCAATCGCTTCCAAGGGCTAGTAAACATAGTGAGTAATGGCCCTGCCTTCAACGAAACGTGGAACACAACGGCAGTAACAACGCCCGGACGCCTTCTTTTTGAAGGAGGGATTACCACTACTGCCAATGTTACTTTCAATGCCGGAACCGCTACCTTCCAAGTAAACACGCAAAACATTACGAATGCTTCTTTGGTCAATTTTGATAATTTGATTGTTGATGCGAATGTGAATTTGGCAGGAACTAGCAATGTTTCAGTAGGCTCAGCCCTCAATTTGAACTCTGGCGTCTTAAATGTGAACAACATCGTCTTAGAGTTAACCGCAGGGAGTACTATTACCGGTGCCGGTGCAACAAATTTTATTGATATTGGCGGAATAGGCCTTGTAACACTTCAACTCACAGGAGACCAAACGTTTACGTTCCCCGTTGGTGCCGGAAATATCTATTCGCCTATTACCCTCAACGCTTCCAATGTTGGCCCTAGCGGGCAAATGACTGTCCAAGCAGTTGATGGCGAACCGAGTGCATACATTTATCAAGCAGGAGCTTCTTTAACAAGATATTGGGAAGTAACCGTGAATGGCGCTAGTGCCACAATAGATGTAACCATCGATGCTACCTACGATAATTCCGATGTAGGGGCATTAGACGAATTAAGTTTGGTAACCGGCTTTTATGATTTCAACAATGGCACGTGGGATATTGGGTCAGGCAGTGTAGATGCCGTGAATAACGATATTGTAGGAGTTACGGTCAATGCACCTATCTCAACGGTGGGTGGTATTGTGGCTGCAGGGCTAAATACTGCGTTTGACCCTTCGCTCAGCAATGTGAAATATTGGATAGGCACTATAAGTACCGATTGGAACGACCCCCTTAATTGGGCTGGGGTCTCCGGAGGAATTGGAGGGGCAGGAGTGCCTTCGGTAGGCGATACCGCTATTTTTGATATCAACTTTTCTAATAACTGTATTATCAGTTCGATAGAAGAAGTATCAGTAGTAGAAATGCAAGCCAGTGCTCCTACAGTTACCATTGCTTCTAGCGCTAATAAACTTACTATAGCTGATAATTTGATTGTAGCAGGGGGGACATTCACGGTAGATTTCGGAAGTATAGCAGAAGTGTTAGGCGATGTTACCATCACGGCAGGAAACATCGCAGGCGTTGGAGAATATGTTTTTGGTGGCATTACGACGCTAACCCACCCGGGACCTGCTCCACTCAGTATTTCCAATATGCAAGTTTCTGGGGTTTTGAATCTGCAAGGCGATATTAATGTGAGTACAATCCTAACGCTTTCAGGAGAGGTAATTACTAATTCATTTATTTTAATGATAGGAGATGGAAGCCCTGCGTCGTTCAATGCTGCCGGAGGGTTTGTAAATGGCAAGTTCGGTTACTTTATAGATGGTGCTACTGTATACAATTTTCCTTTTCAAGATCAATACTCTCTTTCGGTAAGTGTTACTAATGTAACCGCCGCTGGTGAATTGATAGCTCATTTTGATGCTTCTGATCCCAATCCTATTACGGAATTTATCGATAATGGTGAACCTATCACCGCTCTCTTTACAGAAGGTATCTTTGGGGTCGAATCATTGGGAGCAGCGATTGATTTCGCTGTAAATATTGGGAGCAGTGGCTTTACTAGTTATCCTATTAGAGCCTCTACCCGCGTAGTTACCGGACCAAATGGAGCTATATGGGTAAGTGAAGGCGTTCGTGTAAATGCTCTGACTAGAAGAGCGCTTTCGTTGACCTCGGGGGCAACCAAGTATATAGGACTTGCTAACAGTTGCACCGAACTGAACTTTGCACCGGCTGTGGAACGAACTTCCTCCGTGCTGACTGCTTGTACGTTTGAAGAACTAACGTTTACAATGATAGGAGCAGACACCACAGCTAATCAATCCTATAATTTTTATGATGAAAACGGGGTTTCGCTAAATAACCAACTCCAATTTGATCCAAACATAAAAGGAAAATATACGCCCATTACACAAGGAATTCTTAATACGCCTATTTATGCGACGATTGTGAGCCCAAATGGTTGTGAAAGTCCCGTAGCTACCACTCCCTTCACTCTTACAGTTGCCCCCTCCGTTAGCTCACCTGTTTATACGAGCGGTTCGCTATCGATCTGCGA
>CAYMYI010000151.1:0-8665 GCA_964394585.1 uncultured Roseobacteraceae bacterium | reverse complement strand
ATATCCATTTCTCGTAGGGCCTTTCATGTTTAATTCTGACATGTATTTGATGAGGCATTTTGCGGTCAGAAGCAAATTGTAGCCAATCGTTTGCCTTCTGCCAGTCTTCTTCTATTAAAAACTGCTGAAAATGGGTAATGTGGGTAGGTAGGGCGGTATCTGCTATGGCAAGAAAGGTCTCACGAAATGTATCTGAAATTGACACTAATTTACCGGAGGCATCGCACCGAATAAGGAGGGCATCAGTTTTGAGAGGCTCCGCATCGGTATTAGGGCGTATTTTTTCTTGCAAATAGAGCATGCGTTCTATCAGTTGCTTTTTTGAGAGCTTATGCAGTTCCTCTTGGCTCATAGTGCGTAATTGGTAAATTTCTTCCGTTTGAAAGTTTTTTTTATCAGAGGGTCTCATAAATAGTTGAATGAGGTACAAATAAGGTAAACAGGCGAGCGATAGAGGTTTCGGAGGAAGCAAGTTGATGAATTACAAGAACTGACTTATTAATTTATCAATTAGAAACATGCTAGAATTGTTTTTTTAAAAAAGAATTTCCATAATACCCACATAATATTGCGATTAGTCAGAAGGTTTTTTATAAGGGGTAGTACCCCTTAAATTTATATTTAAAGTAGCTGCGCAGATTTTAGTAACCAAATATGTACTTTATTACACTCATATGTATTGCAATTACGGCAGGAGGAGCCTACCTACTTTGCCGATATAATACCCAAAAAGCAGTTCGCAACATTAACCAAGTGTTGGCGAAAGTTGCGGAAGGGAACATTGAAAAGAAATTGCGGGTAAAACCTAACGACCCGTATGCTTCTATTGCCCAACATACCAATCAGTTGATTGATAACTTGCGTAGAGCCACTCACTTTAGCGAGGAAATTGGTAGAGGGAATTTTGAAGTAGACTTTACCCCCAATGGCGAACACGATACATTTGGCAGTGCCCTTGCCGGCATGATGGATCGTCTACAAGAGGTTGCCGAACAAGATAAAGTACGCCGTTGGGCTACCGAAGGACTGGCACATTTCGCCGAAATATTTAGAACAAGTAATGAAGATTTGACGGCTCTTTCGCGGAAAATCATCTCGGAGCTAGTACAGTACATGGGCGTAAACCAAGGGGGCGTCTTTATCTTTGACGATGCCGACCCTGAAGAACCTGTGCTCGAACTAGCCGCCTGTTATGCTTACAGCAGAAATAAATACATGAAAAAGCGAATTCCCGTTGGGGATGGCTTAATTGGACAGGCATATTTAGAGAAAGCTACGGTGCACATGACGCAGGTACCGCAGCAGTACACAGAAATCACTTCGGGCTTGGGCGAGGCGACTCCTTCTAGCATTTTGATAGTTCCGCTTAAAATCAACGAACAAGTTGAAGGTATTCTCGAAATCGCAGCATTTGAGAAATTCAAGCCCTATCAAATTGAATTTGTGGAAAAACTTGCTGAAAGTATAGCGGCAACCATTGCGGCAGTGAAAACTTCTGAGCGTACACAGCAACTGTTGGTGCAATCGCAAAAACAAGCCGAGCGCATGCGCATACAAGAAGAAGAAGTCCGCAAGAAAAACGAACAATTGGAGATTTCGCAAGAAGAAATGCGGCGTCAGCAAACACAACTTGAAACGGTATTACGCGAGTCGAAGGAACAAGAAGCTAGTTTGACCTCCCTTATCAATAATATTAACGATATCGTATTTACAGTAGATACCGCGTACAACTTGGTACTATTTAACCAAGCATTTCAGCAATATTATGGCGAAGAGGCAACGCCAATTATTCATGGTAGTAATGTGTTGGAGTTGTACCCTGAAAGCTATCGCATTGCTTTCCAAAACGATTTTGACCAAGCCTTAAAAGGAGAGCGTTTCCACGTACAGCGCAAGCTGATTCACAAAGGCAACTTTAATATTTTTGATATTTACTACAGCCCTATTCGAAGCGAAGATGGCGCTGTAACCGGAGTTTCTATTTTCTCGAAAGAAGTAACCGAGTACATCAAGAAAAATGAAGAAATCCGCCGCTCTCAACAAGAAGTTGCTCAGCAGGCAAAACAACTACAACATACTAAAGAAGCCGTGAACCGCAGCGGTGTAGCTACTATAGAGTTCGATATGGAAGGGTACATTCTTGATGCTAACGATGCCTTCTTGAAAATAATGAAATACGACAGCATTGATGAAATATTAGGCGAACGCCATGAAATATTTATGCCGCCGCAGCAAATTAATTCTAAGTCGTACAAAAACTTTTGGAATCGCCTGCGGAACGGGGAGTCGTCGAGTGCGCAATATGAACGTATTGCTAAAAATGGAGATACCGTTTGGCTGGCAGGCTCTTACAACGTAGTAACCGAGGTGAACGGCAAGGCGATTATGGTTATTCAAGTTGGGTTCGATGTAACCGAAACGGTAGAATTAATTTACAAAACCATGCATCAGGCGCAGCAAATCCAAATGGCTCAGAACGAGGCAAAAAAGCAAATGGATGAACTAAATGCACAAAAAGCTCGAAAAGAAGCAATTGTAGAAGCCTTGCACGAAGGGGTCATTCTCTTTAATTCGCATGGTATTGTAGAGTATTGCAATACGGCCACAGAAACGCTGTTGCATGTTACCAAAGAAAACCTTTTGGGGCAGCCTATCACAAACGCATTGCCCCTCTTTGTAGAAAACCAGCCCGATACAGTGCCTACAGTTTTCTGGGAAAAACAAGGTGAAAAAGTTGCCCTTGCTATGGCAAAACCTTTTACATTGCCAACTCAGCATAATGGAGCTTTGGAAATTACCTTATCGGTGCAAAAGAACGAGCAAAGTCAAGCAGCGGAACAAAACTTTATGGTGTTCTTAAAACAAGTAATGCCACAAAGTGTGTTACAGCCATGAAAGATGCCGTTTGGATGCGACGCGCATTGCAACTAGCCCGACAAGGGCTTGGGAGTGTAAGCCCCAACCCAATGGTAGGGTGTGTAATTATCCATCACAATAAAATTATCGGCGAGGGCTACCACAAACAATATGGGAAAGCGCATGCGGAGGTGAATGCCATCAATGCTGTGAAAGAAAAATCCCTTTTGGCAGATGCAACCGCTTATGTTACGCTAGAGCCTTGTTCTCATTTCGGAAAGACTCCGCCCTGCGCTGACTTACTCGTTCAGCACCGATTGAAACGGGTAGTAGTGGCTACGCTAGACCCGAACCCTAACGTTGCCGGCAAGGGCATAGAAAAACTAAGAGCCGCAGGCATTACTACTGAAATAGGCGTTTTAGCACAAGAAGCCACAACGATGAACCGTAGGTTCTTAACGGCTTATACTAAAAAACGGCCATATATTATTTTGAAATGGGCCGAAACCGCCGATGGGTACATGGCGCGCTCCGATTATAAGCAAGTATGGATAAGTAACCCCCTAGCTCGGAAGCTCGTCCACAAATGGCGCACCGAGGAAGATGCTATTATGATTGGTGCCAACACAGCACGCTACGATAACCCCCAACTTACCGCCCGCGAGTGGCAGGGCACTCAGCCACTGCGTATTGTTGCCGAACACACTAGCCAACTACCCAATACGCTCAAGATGTTTCAAGGTGAAGTACCGGCTCTGCGCTATCGTGTTGGGGAGCGTATTATGCGCAACGAAAACCGAATTTACCTAGCGGAGGATAGTTTTCTGACCGATCTTTTTTCTGATTTGCTCGATAGGGGCGTTCAGTCGGTAATCGTAGAAGGGGGGCGTTTCTTGCTGCATAAACTGTTAGAGGCAAACCTTTGGGATGAAATTCGGCAACTAAAAGCCCCACACTCGTTGAAGGCAGGCATTAGCGCACCACAGCCGCAAGGTGTACTTGTTCAGAGCAACCAACTGCTCGATAATGTACTTCAGATTTTTCATAACAAACCTTGAGTCGCCTGTATTTAAAAATCATATCATTAGATTTGCGGCTATCACATTTTGTAAACAACACACATTGCTCCTAGCGGCAGTACAACTTAACCTTCGCTAACCTTATGATTCTATCTGATAAGCAAATTCTTAAAGAAATAGAAAAAGGAACCATCCTCATTGAACCGTTTGACACAAACTGCTTAGGTACTAATTCGTACGATGTACACTTGGGTAAATACTTGGCAATTTACAAAGATGATGTACTTGATGCACGCAAGCATAACGAGATTGATGTTTTTGAGATTCCATCCGAAGGCTATGTGTTACAGCCCAATGTGTTGTACTTAGGCGTTACCCTAGAATATACTGAAACGTTGGCGCATGTCCCATTTTTAGAAGGAAAATCGAGCGTAGGTCGTTTGGGGATTGACATCCACGCAACGGCAGGCAAAGGAGATGTAGGCTTTTGCAATACCTGGACTCTGGAAATCTCGGTAACGCAGCCTGTAAAAGTCTACTTTGGTATGCCAATAGGGCAGCTTATCTATTTTAAGGTAGATGGCGAAATCAAAAATTATTATAACATCAAACGATCTGCGAAATACAACAATCGCACGGTAAAACCGGTAGAATCGATGATGTGGAAAAATAAGTTCTAGAAAATGATTTAAGGCTGTATCTACGATTTATCCTCACAAAATCGTTGTATTTAGGTTTATGATGTAAACTTGTTGTATAAATTAATTTCCATCATTCAACTCTAATCACATGTACAGTACATTACTTTCGGTTCATTCCGTACTTCGTTGGGTTCTCCTAGTATTTTTGGTCATCACGTTAGTAAAAGCATTCATCGGCTGGTTTGGTAAGCAACAGTACGGGGCAAACGATACACGCCTTGCGCTAGTCTCGCTTATTTTATCGCACATTCAGTTACTTCTTGGAATTGCGTTGTTTTTCATCAGCCCGATTGTACAACGTGGTTTAGAAGACATGGGCGCGACCATGAAGGATAGCAATCTACGCTTCTGGACTGTAGAACACACCACAACTATGATCATCGGTATCATCTTGATAACGGTTGGCCGCTCCCGTGCGAAAAAAGTTGCGGAAGCCATTGGGAAACATCGCAACATCGCAATTTTTTACACGATAGGCTTGCTGCTCATTCTTTCCCGCATTCCTTGGGATAGGCTGTAAATCTACCATTCATCGTCTTGCGAGTAATCGTCTTCGTGTGGGCTGATTTGCTCGTCGTCGGCAGGTTGGTAAGGGTCAAAGCCATCGGCAATAGCATCGCCAAATTTGTTACGAATGATGGCTTTGTACCCATATTGATCTTGTTCTTGCAAGCAGTACTCGCAAATGTATGCGCTGCCTTTTTTTATGCGTTCTAAAATCACTTCATTCGCTTTCGCACCACACAGATGGCAGGCGGCTTCGGTCGATTTTTTCCGTTTCATAGCAACCAAAGTTTAGTGGTAAAAAGAAAGTTTGTTAGCGTGTTACGAACCGGCGGACTGTCAGAAAATAAGCGTCTGGTTTCTATAATTTGTTTGTTATACGATAGCGTATCGTATAACAGTTTTGTTTCTATGAAGTGTAAGTGCCCTGCTACTCTGGTTTTTAAATCTGACTTGTTTATTCGATAATTAAGAACGGTAAATGCTTATTTTGCAGGTTATTACCTTTTCTCTTTTACACTCCAAATAACTACAACAAAATGAAACGAATTTACCTTTTGGCACTGAGTGCGGTGCTTTTCCTTTTGTTTTCTTGCCGTCAACAAGCTACTGTAGAGCAACTCCCCGAAAAAGTAGAAGGAGTTTTAGCAAAAAACGGAATGGTGGTTACTGCCCATCCGCTTGCCACTCAAGTCGGCATTGATATACTTAAAAAAGGAGGAAATGCCTTCGATGCGGCTATTGCCGTACAATATGCGTTGGCAGTGGTACTCCCGAAAGCGGGGAACATTGGTGGTGGTGGCTTTATGGTAGCCCGCGATGCGCAAGGAAATAAATATGCACTCGACTTCCGCGAAAAAGCACCTCTTGCCGCGACCCCTACTATGTATTTAGACGAAAACCAAGAAGTAATCCCCGATTTGAGCATTAAAGGGCACAAGGCAGCCGGTGTACCTGGGTCAGTAGCCGGTATGGACGAAATTTATAAGAAGTTTGGCTCATTGCCTTTTGAAGAGTTAATTCAACCTTCGATTGATTTAGCCGCTAAGGGGTTTGCGCTTACCGAGTACGAGGCGGGCTTATTGAATCGGTTTCAAGAGGACTTTCTCGCCCAAAACACGGATACTATTTTTCTGGTACGGGAGCAAGAATACAAGGAAGGAGAGACTATTGTATATGCCGATATGGCAAAAACGTTGGAGCGTATACGCGATAAAGGCCGCGACGGGTTTTATCAAGGGGAAACCGCAGAACTAATTGTCAAAGAAATGGAGCGTGGCGGAGGGCTCATTTCCTTAGAAGACCTTGCCAATTACCAAGCCGTGTGGCGCGAACCGCTGCAAGGTGCCTATAAAGGGCAGTACACCATTGTTTCTATGCCTCCTTCTTCGAGTGGTGGCGTGGCGTTGCTCCAACTCATGAAAGGCAGCGAACCATTCGCCTTTAGCGAGTGGGGTGTTAATTCAGTGGCTTCGGTACACCACATGACAGAGCTACAACGCCGTGTGTATGCTGACCGTGCTACGCATTTGGGCGATATGGATTTCTACGAAGTTCCCTTGGGTATGCTACTTGATAGTGCCTACATTGCAGAGCGGATGGCAAACATTAGCCCCGATACGGCGACCCCTTCGCAGCAAATTAAAGAAGGAAGCGTGGAGCGCATCGAGAGCTACGAAACCACCCACTTTTCTATTGTAGATAAACAGGGGAATGCCGTATCAATCACCACCACTTTGAATAGCTATTTTGGGTGTAAAGTGATGGTAGCCGGAGCAGGCTTTTTCTTGAATAACGAAATGGATGATTTTAGTGCAAAACCCGGCGTACCAAATCAGTTTGGCTTAGTAGGCAGCGAAGCAAACGCCATTCGACCGGAGAAGCGAATGCTCAGCAGTATGACGCCGACCATTGTAGAAAAAAATGGAGAGCTTTTCATGGTAGTAGGTACTCCGGGTGGTTCTACCATCATCACGAATGTTTACCAAGTAATACTGAACGTATTGGAACATAACCTCAATATGCAAGAGGCAGTAAATGCTAAAAAAATGCACTCGCAATGGTTGCCCGATCGTGTAGCCATTGAAAAAGGAATGTTGGATAGCTTGCAATTGAATGCGTTGAAAGCGATGGGGCATGAGGTGTACGAAATCCCTCAGATAGGTCGCATTGAAGCAATCTTAGTGCGTGAAGATGGTATGTTGGAAGGTGCAGCCGATAATACTCGCACGGGCGATGCTACTGCCCTAGGATACTAGAGTACTTCTATATATTGCAGAAAGTACACATCTTTTCGCTTTTCAATAAACGAACATAAAAGAAACAGCCCTTTAGTACTAAAGGGCTGTATGCCGTATGCATAGCGTTGGCTCTGTCTTTATGCTTTCTCTACTTTCACATTCACTTTGTAGTCGTCAAATTCGAGGAGAGTAGCCTCAGGTAAGTGATCGGCGATATCGAGCGATAGTGCTTGTGTTTCGGTACAAATGTAGGCTTTAAACGCGCCAAGCGCAGCCTCTACAGTTGTTTCACCTTTTTGTACTAGAATGTTGATTTTATCCTGTACTTCCAAGCCCATATCTTTCCGAAGGTTTTGCACACGGTTTACCATTTCTCGGGCAATTCCCTCTTGTTTTAACTCTTCGGTGAGGGTAACATCCAGGGCTACGGTTAGGCCGTTATCCGAAGCTACAGACCAGCCGGGAATATCCTCGGAGGTAATCATAACATCATCGACGGTAAGCTCTATCGTTTGCCCCTCTACTTCTACAGGGTGCTTTTCTCCTTTTTCCAATTTGGTGATGGTGGCAGCATCGAATTGATTGATGGCGGCAGCTAAGTGTTTTACTAATTTACCATACGATTGCCCCAACTTTTTAAAGTTAGGTTTCACTGTTTTAACTAAGATGCCGGACGAATCGTCGATAAATTCTACATGCTTAATGTTTACCTCGCTTTTGATAATTTCCTCTACTGCTTTTACCTGTTGTGTAACATGCTGATTGAGCGCAGGAATAAGGATTCTGGAAAGAGGTTGCCGTACTTTCAGTTTATCTTTTTTACGGAGCGAATGCACGAGAGAAGAAACCGTTTGTGCCAAACGCATTTTTTCTTCCAAGTCTGCATCTATACTGCTTTCGTCTACTTGAGGGAAAGAAGCTAAATGTACTGAAATTACATCTTCTGATTGCGATACATTGTTTAAGTCTTGGAATAGGCGATCTGCAAAGAAGGGAGCTACTGGGCTCATCAACTTCGCAATCGTTTTCAAACATGTATACAATGTTTGATATGCCGCAATTTTATCGTTGCCATATTCTCCTTTCCAGAATCGTTTCCGGTTTAAACGGACGTACCAGTTACTTAAATCGTTGAGTGTGAAGTTTTGCAACGCTCGAACTGCTTTGGTGGGTTCGTAGTCTGCAAAAGCCTCATCTACCTCGCGAATTACCGAATTCAAGCGCGAGAGAATCCAGCAATCGCTCTCGGTGCGCTCTGCTAGAGGAATGGCGTTTTCCTGGAAAGAAAACCCGTCTAAATTAGCGTAAAGGGCAAAGAACGAATAGGTGTTATAAAGCGTACCAA
>CAYMYI010000150.1:0-8797 GCA_964394585.1 uncultured Roseobacteraceae bacterium | reverse complement strand
AATCGATAATGATTTAAATTTTAGAAATGAAGGCACCGGCTTAGGGCTTTCCATTGTGAAAAAATATGTAGAGGCTATGCAAGGCGAAGTTTGGTGCGAAAGCGAGGAAGGCAAAGGCGCTGCCTTCCATGTAAAGTTTCCGTTGTATGGGGGGCGCTAAATGCAAGCGATTACGCCGTTTGGAGCGATTTTATTCGCTTGAAAAAGCGTAAAAAGGCAAAATAGCTGAGTATACTTGTGGGGAGCATCACTACGGCCCAAGCTAAGGCGGCACTACCCATAACCTTGCTGAGGTTATCCCAAAGTAAGGCAATGCCTTCTGCCGAAAAAAAGCTGAGTTCGGTGAATGAAATGGCGTGTTCGGGTAAGTTCAAGAAAGAGGCTCCTAACTCTGCAAAGGGAACGAACAAGATGAGTTGAAGCGGATAGGTTAAGTAGTTGACCAACTGCATTGCCGGCATGTTTAAACGAAAAAATAACGCTGCTGCCGTGCACAATACGGTGGTAAGTCCAATTGCCGGAAAGGTGCCAATTACCAATCCAAGGGTAAAGGTCATGGCTAGTTTATGCGGTGTTATACCCTGCTTAAGAAACGCAAGCAGCCGCTGGTTCAACTTCTGTTTCATAGTGCTGGTTGTTTGGTGGTTTTGTACATGCTTGCAGAATAGCCTTCGGCTTTCCGCTTTGTTAGTAGTAATGCAATCTGTATGCTAGTAGGATATTTTAAAGACACGCAAAATGACTCAGCGGTTGATTTCAACCAGCTAAAAAATGAAAAGATTAGGGGAAAGAGGGGTATCTGAATTTTCTAGTTCGTTGCGCTGAGCCATTCTGAAAGCTTGAGCCCATTGTCTTTGAAATTGTGGAATAGCACAGCTAAGATTCATAAGGACATCTTCGATATTTTTCTCTTGTTAAAGATTTGATAATGGACTTTTTCAGCGCATGCCCTGATAAACTTTTACCTACCTTATTCAGTTCAATTAACATTTTCAAACCTTTTTAAGAAATCAATTTTTAGGTATCGTGAGAAAATACATTCTTATTGTGGTCGGAGTTGGCGTATTAGTAGGTGGCTATTTCATTGCTAATGCATTTATGAATAGTAAAAATAAGCGTTCGCGCCCACCGAAAGTTGCCAAAGTGGCACCGACTGTTATCGTAGAAACGGTGCAAAACCAATCGATTCCCATTGAAGTGAAAGCCAGTGGGAGTGTGATGGCAAAAAACAGGATAGAGTTGTTTGCCGAAGTGCAAGGCGTGTTTCGCAGTAGTGCCAAGCCGTTTAAACCGGGCATTCGGTACAGAAAAGGGGAGGTGTTTTTGAAAATGGATGCCGAAGAACAATATGCAACCCTACAAGCACAAAAAAGTACGTTGTACAATCAAATTTCGCTGATGCTGCCCGATCTGAAAATTGACTACCCCGACGCTTTCCCTCGGTGGGAGCAATATGTTAATATCTTCGATCTGGAAAAACCAGTACCAGCGTTGCCCGAAACTACCTCTACCCAAGAGCGCGTGTTTGTCTCGAGCAAAAATGTATATACCACGTACTATAACATAAAATCGTTGGAAATAAGGCAACAAAAATATGTACTCACTGCGCCATTTGATGGCGTACTTACCGAAGCCCTCGTTACTCCGGGCACGCTTGTGCGTCCTGGGCAGCAATTGGGCGAGTTCATTGCGACCGATGTGTTTGAAATGGAAGTAGCCGTAGGAGTATCGCTCATGCCGTTTATGCAAGTAGGAAAAGCGGTGCAAGTGCGCAGTATGGCAGACCCAACCAAAACTTGGCAGGCAAAAGTGATTCGCATTAACGGAAAGGTAGATCGCACCACACAAACGGGGGATGTGTTTTTAGAAATCCGCGCTAAAGATATTGAAGAAGGGATGTATTTAGAGGCGATTATCAATGCGAAAGAGGAAGAAAATGCCTACGAAATTGATCGCAAGCTCCTGTTCAACGAGAACAAAGTGTTTGTGGTAGAAGATAGTACCCTTGCCATGGCAACGGTACAGCCTGTGTATTTTGATACCGATCATGTGGTAATCAAAGGATTACCCAATGGGACTGCCTTACTTGCCAAATCGGTGCCCGGTGCCTACGAAGGCATGGCGGTGAAAATCTTAGAACAATAACCATTCAATCAGCCACTTTTTTGTTTACCTAACTACCCCGACCCCCATGAGAAAAGTAATTGGTTATTTCATCAAATATCCTGTGGCAGTCAACGTGATTGTCATGGCGTTTGCCATTTTCGGAGTCATCGGCGCTTTGAGTATGCGCTCCTCCTTCTTTCCGTTGGTCGATACCAACACCATTACCATTAGCGTGGTATATCCCGGTGCTTCTCCTTATGAAATGGAGCAAGGCATCGTCCTTAAAATAGAAGATAACTTGAAAGGCATTGAAGGAATCGACCGCTTTACCTCGGTATCTTCGGAAAACTCCGCCACCATTACCGTAGAAATTCTGAAAGATTACGACATCGACGTGGTGTTCCCCAATGTAAAAAATGCAGTAGAAAAAGTGCCTTCGTTTCCTACAGGCATGGAACCTCCCGTGGTGCAAAAAGTGGAAACCGTCGACGAGGCAGTGAGTATGGTACTCAGCGGAGAGAACATCACCCTAAAAGCCTTAAAAACCACGGCGCGTTCCATCGAAGCCGATTTGCGCAACCTCGATGGCATTTCACAAATCGATATTTCAGGATTCCCCGAAGAAGAAATTGAAATTGCCGTGCAGGAAGATAAAATGCGCGCTTACAATCTTACCTTTAACCAGATTGCCACTGCGGTAGCTTCTACCAACATTTTGGTAACCGGCGGATCTGTCAAAACCCGTGAAGAAGAATATCTCATTCGGGCAAAAAACCGCGCGTATTATGCCGATGAACTCGATCGAATTATTGTGGCGGCTGATGAAGAAGGCAACGAGGTGTTTCTGCGCGATGTAGCCGTAGTACGCGACAGGTGGTCGGAAAACCCCAATCGTTCTTTATTTAACGGTCAGATGTCGGTTAGCATTCGGGTGAGTACCACCAACAACGAAGACCTTATCGAAGCGGCTGAAAAAGTAATTGCCTATGCAGATAATTTCAACGCTACACACGATAATATCGCTCTCAACATTACCCGAAACCGCTCTCAAACCGTTGTTGAAAGGACACAACTGCTCACCGAAAACGGTATTATTGGTATTTTACTAGTGTTGTTGTTCCTTTCGCTGTTTTTAAAGCCGCGCCTTGCCCTTTGGGTTGCCTTTGGGTTGCCCATTGCCTTCTTGGGGATGTTCATCTTTGCCAATTCATTGGATGTTACCATCAATGTGCTTTCGCTTTTCGGGATGATCATCGTGATTGGTATTCTGGTAGACGATGGCATCGTAATCGCTGAAAACATCTACCACCATTACGAAATGGGAAAGAAACCCATACAAGCCGCCATCGATGGAACGATGGAGGTGATTCCCCCCATTCTTTCGGCGATTCTTACCACGCTCGTAGCCTTTTCGACTTTCTTCTTTTTGGACGACCGAATCGGCGAGTTTTTTAGCGAAGTCTCTACGGTCGTTATCTTAACGCTTACCATATCGCTTATAGAGGCGTTGCTCATTTTACCTGCCCACTTAGCACACTCTAGCGCTCTCAAGCCGGGGCAGAAAGTCTACGGATTCAACCGCATTGCCGATTCGTTCATGAGCTGGATGCGCGATACCCTATACACACCCGCTTTGCGCTTTTTCCTTCAAAATAAATTTTTAGGATTTGCCATCCCCATTGCCCTGCTGATGATTACCGTAGGGGCAATCCAAGGAGGGATGATTGGCATCACCTTTTTCCCTTCCATCGCCAGCGACCGTGTGAGTATTACGCTCAACATGCCGCAAGGCACCAACGAAAATATTACCGACTCCATCATCTCTATCATTGAAGAAGCCGCATGGCGCGTGAACGAAGAATTCACGGCAAAGCAAGAGGGAAACCTGCCGGTAATCGAAAACATCATCAAACAGATTGGACCGGGAACTGCCAACGCTTCTTTGCTGGTAAACCTACTCCCCGGCGAAGCACGCGATTTCCCCTCTACCGATATAGCCAATGCCATTGAGCGCGAAACCGGCCCCATTTACGGCGTTGAACGCTTGGAGTTTGGCTCTGGCTCTAACTTTGGTGGAAAACCTATTTCCGTAGCCCTCACCGGAGTGGATATCAACGATTTGAAAGGGGCTAAAGAAGAACTCAAAGATATATTGCGCAGTAACTCGAAACTTACTAACGTAACCGATACCGACCCGGCAGGGATTAAAGAAATCAAAATCAACCTGAAAGAAAATGCGTATTTGCTAGGGCTTACCCTCAACGAAGTGATGACCCAAGTGCGCGGCGGATTCTTTGGTAGGCAAGTGCAACGATTCCAGCGGGGGCAAGACGAAATCAAAGTATGGGTGCGCTACGAACGCGACGAACGCTCTTCTATCAGTAACTTAGACGATATGCGCATTTTAACGCCTGCGGGCAACCGAGTGCCATTCGGGGAAATTGCCACCTACGAAATCGAACGGGGGGAGGTATCCATTAGCCACCTCGACGGGCGGCGCGAGATTCGGGTAGAAGCCGACATGAAAAATCCGAAAGAAAGTGCCACCGATGTAATTGCAGAAATTCGCAACGAAATTATGCCTCAACTGAAGGCAAAATACCCCACTATTGCCGACCAATACGAAGGACAAAATCGCAGGGCTTCTAAAGTGGTAGGCTCGGCTCAGAAAGTACTGCCCATTATCATTTTCCTGATTTATGCCATCATCGCTTTTACGTTCCGCTCCTACAGCCAGCCGTTGCTGTTATTGCTCATGATCCCCTTCAGCCTGATTGGCGTCGCATGGGGACATACCATCCACGGCTTCCCTATTAACATTCTTTCGTTCTTAGGCATCATCGCCCTCATCGGGATTATCGTGAACGATGGACTTGTTCTCATCGGGAAATTTAATTCCTTCTTGCAAGAGGGCTACGATTTCGACGAAGCCTTGATACGCGCCGGAAAATCGCGTTTCCGTGCCATTTTCCTCACTTCGCTTACGACAGTAGCAGGCTTAGCCCCCCTCATTTTTGAAACGAGTCGGCAAGCGCAGTTCCTCATCCCGATGGCAATTTCCATATCGTACGGCATTACCATTGCCACTTTCCTCACGCTGTTAATGCTCCCCTTGATGCTCTCGCTCGGGAACGACATCAAAGTGTACCAGAAGTGGCTAATCACGGGTAAAAAACCGGAAAAACACGAAGTGGAGCGCGCCATCAAAGAGCAGCGCGAAGTGGTAGAAGTATAACACTTTTGCCGAAGCATCGCTGCACCGAATGTTATCAAATTTGAAAGATGATAGAAAGGATACCCTATTGCGGTATCCTTTTTTTATCTTAGAAAGATGCAGCAACAATGTCATGTTTTAAACGGCGACGCACTGCGCGAACAGTTCCCCCAATCTTTGGAAGGGATGCAGGTAGTGGTACGCGAGTGCCTCATCGAAGGCGATTTGCAAGGGGAAACCCTTGCCGAGTTTTTTGAACAACGGGCGCGCTACCTTGCCAATACCTACCCCGAGGAAGGCACGCCCCAAGCCTATGCCACCCAAACGGTTGCCGAGTTTGCCAAACTGCATACACTCCCTGCCGAGGTAGAACTAAACTTTTGGTTCGAAGACGATTTGTTCTGCCAAACTAACTTTTGGTTTTGCCTGTACTACCTGCAACAGCACCACCTGAACTCCCCTTGTTTTTTGGTGCGCCCACCCCAGCATACGCCGTATGGGTTCGGAGGGCTATCTACCCAAGAACTGGAAACCGCTTTTCAGCAACGGACGCCCTTGCCCCACAAGCAGAAGATTGCCGCTCTTTGGGAGCACTATCGCCAGCACGATTTGGTAGGGTTAGCCCAATCCGCCCAAGCACTGTGCGAAGCGCACCCTTACCTGTACGAGGCAGCCATAGCGCACCTAGAGCGCTTCCCTACGGAGGGTTCGCCGGGGAAGCCCGAGCAAATCTTATCGGAGATTATGGATACCATGCCCGAAGCAACGTTTGGCGAGGTATTCCGCGCGTTTTACCAACGTGCCGCCATCTATGGCTTTGGCGATTTACAGGTAAAACGTGTGTATGATGCATTGTTACGGAAGAAGTAGCTAGCCGGGGATTAACCAAAACCTGTTAGGTTTTTGCCACAATGGTCGCCCCATCAACTATTTTAGGTAGGTAGCTACCCGCATCGAATCGGACTCTGGAAACCTAACAGGTTTGCAACGGAAGCTCTACTTTTACGCTAGCACTCCAATGCGGACGGGTGGTAGAAATCATATCTTTATTGGAAAGAATAATTTGGCGAAATATACTCTCATATATTTACACTACTGAAATTTGAATTATGAATAAATGGATTGAATTAAGTATAGAATATGCAAACCAAAGGTCTTACTTAGACGATTTGTTTCAAGTCTATCCAACAATTCCAGAAGGAATAAGGGAAATTAATAAAGAGGTTTGGGCAGAAGTTGAAAAATCATTCAAAAAGAGAGACAATGATTTACTAATCAAGCAACTATTAAAACTCGACTTATTTCCTATTAAAGACAGTTATGTAGCTTATTTAAAGCGAGACAGTTCCGCTATTGGTAGAAACCCAAGAACCATAAACCGAATCTGTGGACGACTTTATGAAATGGGGCTTGATAAAATATTTGAAAGGTGTAGCGAACCTAAAGAAACCAATAGACAGATTGGGCCGATGTTTCGTGATTGGTTAAAAAGAAAATCGTTAGGAGTTGAACCAGTATCTTTAGATGAATTTTTAAGCAATGACAAAGACGCAATTCTAGATGTAGGAGATCATGCAATGATGAACTTTGCAAAAGAGCACTTGGGTTATCATCACAACAAAGGATTAGATTTTGTTGGTCGTTTTAACAAGCAGTTTGTCATTGGCGAAGCTAAGTTTTTAACTGACTTTGGTGGACACCAAAATGCTCAATTTAATGATGCAATTAGTACGATTCAAGCAAAAGGTGTGAAAGCAGTAAAAATTGCCATTCTTGACGGAGTTTTATTCATTGAAGGTAAAAACAAAATGTATAAGTCGATAACAGAAACCTACAAAGATTATAATATTATGAGCGCTCTTGTATTAAGGGAGTTTCTTTATCAAATTTAAGCTTATGAAAAACTTACTTATAAAATCTGACAATCTTAAAGGCCTAAAGTACCTGCTGAACGGAAGAGATTTAAAAGGCAAGATTGATTTGGTTTATATTGACCCGCCTTTTGCCACAGGTGGAAGCTTTACAATTACCGATGGTAGAGCGTCAACAATTAGTAATTCTAGAAATGGAGATGTAGCCTATTCTGATAAATTACTTGGAAACGACTTTTTGGACTTTATCAGGCAAAGACTAATCTTATTGAAAGAGTTGATGTCTGACCAAGGTTCTATCTATTTACATATTGACTATAAAATTGGGCATTACGTAAAAGTAGTAATGGATGAAGTATTTGGTATAGAAAATTTTAGAAACGACATTACAAGAATAAAATGCAACCCAAAAAATTTTAACAGACTTGGCTATGGAAATGTAAAAGACTTAATTCTTTTTTACACAAAATCAAGTAATCCTATTTGGAATGAGCCAAGAGAAAAATATACTGAAAAGGATTTTGAGAAACTCTTTCCAAAAATGGATAAACAAGGAAGAAGATATACCACCGTTCCTATCCACGCACCAGGGGAGACAGACAATGGAAAATCTAATCAACCTTTTAAAGGTATTTTACCTCCAAAAGGAAGACATTGGCGAACGGATGTAAAAACATTAGAGCAATGGGACAAGGAAGGATTAATAGAATGGTCTTCAAAAGGAAACCCAAGAAAAAAAATTTTCGCAGATGAAAGAGAAGGGAAAAGAGTTCAAGATATTTGGGAATATAAAGATCCGCAATATCCAAATTATCCAACAGAAAAGAATCCCGACTTGTTGGATTTAATAATTCGGACTTCTTCTCATGAAAATAGCATTGTACTGGATTGTTTTTGTGGTTCAGGAACCACTTTAAAATCCGCTCACACCCATGGTAGAAAATGGATAGGAATAGACCAATCTGAACACGCTATAAAAGCGACAATGAATAAACTGGATACGATTGAAGGAAACCTGTTTGTTTCAAAACCCGAATATGAATTTAAAGCATTAGAAAAAAGCTCAGCTACCAACATTACACAAAAGCAATAGTAGGAGATATGTAACATTTCAATATTTATATTTTTCCGTTACTAGGTTTTAGGATAAAACCGTTGCATGCCCGAAGAGGACACTAACTAGGTATACGCGTTTATGATTCCATGGCTTGCCTGCATAACACTCTCGCCAGCAGTTCGGCGCCACGGCTGTAGAATAAGGCTGTGCTAACCTCGTATTCTCTACTGATTTCTTGGGCTGTTTTACTTTCCTTAAACTCCTTGAGGATCTTAGCTTTCTTATACGGTGAGAATGTACTTTTTCTCTTAACCTAAAGCTACTGTTTAAATCTATGTTACATTTTTTGCAACTAAACCGTTCGGATTTTGGGAAGTCAATAAAGTTTTGTTAACTATTGCAAATAAAATTTAAAATTTTTATATATTGCATGCCAAGACGCCTATTCTCTGCACCTCTTTACTGACCTCAATTCTGATTCCGTATTTCTCTTAGATTAAGAGTCTGTTGGGAAATTTTATTTTGTTGTTTTGCCAATTCGCCAAAGCG
>CAYMYI010000149.1:0-8844 GCA_964394585.1 uncultured Roseobacteraceae bacterium | reverse complement strand
TGATTGAACCCTTCAAAGGCAAGATTTACGACCCTTGCTGCGGTTCGGGCGGTATGTTTGTGCAGTCCATTAAGTTTGTGGAAAACCACGAGGGCAACAAAAAAGACATCTCCATTTATGGGCAAGAATACACCGCCACTACCTACAAGCTGGCAAAGATGAACCTTGCCGTGCGGGGCATTGCCGCCAACTTGGGCGAAGTACCCGCCGATACTTTTTTTAAAGACCAGCACCCCGACCTGAAAGCCGATTTCATCATGGCGAATCCGCCGTTTAACCAAAAGCAATGGCGTGCCGAAAGCGAACTCACCGACGACCCTCGCTGGAACGGCTACGACGTACCTCCTACGGGCAATGCCAACTACGCTTGGATTTTGCACATGCTCGCCAAGCTCTCAGAGCGGGGAACCGCAGGCTTTGTACTCGCCAATGGCTCTATGAGTTCTAACACCAGCGGAGAGGGCGAACTGCGCAAAAAGCTGATTGAAAACGATTTGGTCGATTGTATGATTGCCCTCCCCGGGCAGTTGTTCTACACCACGCAGATACCCGTTTGCCTGTGGTTTTTAACCAAGAACAAGGCTGCTGACGATACCCGAGGCTACCGCAACCGCAAAGGCGAAACGCTCTTTATCGACTGCCGAAACATGGGTACGATGGTCGATAGGACACACAAGGAACTCACCGAAGATGATATAGCTGAAATAGCCCGTACCTACCATGCGTGGAGAAATTCTTCCGTCATTGCGAGGAGTGAAACGACGAAGCAATCTGTCAGCTCTGAGCAACAGATTGCTTCAGCCCACGACACACAATCCACGCAAGGGCTTCGCAATGACGAGCTTAATGTAGCCGCTGAAGCCCCTTCCTTGTACACTACAAAAACCACTTATGAAGACCAAGCAGGCTTCTGCAAAGCTGCAACCCTCGAAGAAATACAGAAAAACGACTACGTACTCACCCCTGGGCGCTACGTGGGCGTAACCGAAGAGGAAGACGACGGCATCCCCTTTGAAGAGAAGATGGAAGAACTGACCCAGACGCTTTTTGCCCAAATGGTTGAAGCCGAAAGCCTAGACAACACCATTCGAGAAAACTTAAAAGGATTGGGGTATGAGGGATGATTGGAAGGAATATAATTTAGATGAGGTTTATGAGTTTAAATCTGGACTATCTAAACCTAGAAGTGAGTTTGGTTCTGGCTTTACTTTCATTTCTTTTAAAGATGTTTTCTACAATTATTTTTTACCAGAAAATCCTATAGAATTAGTCAACTCTAATTTGAAAGAACAGGAGTCTTGCTCTGTAAAACGAGGCGATGTTTTTCTTACACGTACAAGTGAAACTTTCGATGAGTTAGGAATGAGTTCTGTAGCATTGAAAGATTATGATAAAGCGACATTCAATGGTTTTTCTAAAAGGTTAAGACCAATTAAAGAAGGGCTTATACTTCCTGAATATGCTGGCTATTACTTTAGAAGTCAAAGATTTAGAAACTATGTGACCTCCATGGCTACCATGTCAACTAGAGCGAGTCTTAATAATGAGATTCTTTCGAAGTTGACGATTATTGTTCCTCCGCAAAACGAACAAAAGATAATTAGCCAAATACTAAAGAGTTTGGATGATAAAATCGAGCTGAACCGCCAAATGAACGAAACGCTAGAGCAGATGGCGCAAGCGTTGTTCAAAAGTTGGTTCGTGGACTTCGACCCTGTGATAGACAACGCCCTAGCCGCAGGCAACCCCATCCCCGAAGCCCTCCAAGCCAAAGCCGAAAAGCGCCGCACCGTCATTGCGAGGAGCGCAGCGACGAAGCAATCTGTCCCAAATAGCCAACAGTTTGCTTCAGCCCAAGGGCTTCGCAATGACGTGCTCCCTGAACACCTCCGCCAACTCTTCCCCGCCTCCTTCACCTTCACCGAAGCACTCGGCTGGATACCTGAGGGGTGGGAGGTAACAACAATTGACACATTAGCAGATGTAGTAGGTGGTGGAACGCCTTCAACAAAGATGGATGAGTATTTTACTGAAAGTGGGATTCCTTGGCTAAGCCCTAAAGATTTATCTGGTTACAATTGGAAGCATATTTCAAAAGGGGCTACTGATATTACAGAATTAGGACTGCAAAAGAGTAGTGCTAAGCTGATGCCTAAAGGTACTGTTCTATTTTCTTCAAGAGCACCAATAGGCTATACTGCAATAGCTGAGAATGAGATATGTACTAATCAAGGTTTTAAATCATTAGTTCCTCTAAACCCCGATTATACTGAATATTTCTACCAATTTCTTAAAGGTAATGTAGCTAATATTGAAGCGATAGCATCGGGTTCAACTTTTAAAGAAGTTTCGGGTACAGCCATCAAAGGATTCTCAATATTAAATCCACCCTCTACTTTAGTCAATCATTTTTCAACTAAAGTGGATTCATTCAGTCAAAAACAACTCAATATTCAAAAGGAAACCCAAACCCTCTCCACCCTCCGCGACACCTTATTACCCAAGCTCATTTCAGGGGAGTTGCGTGTTGGGGAGGGGGAAGAAGCTATAAATCATTTAATTTAGTCAAATGATATTCAAGCAAATTCAACTCGAACCTGACAATAAAACATTTTCCGATATCATGGGAAATGGGAAAATGTATGAAATCCCCCCATTTCAAAGGGACTACACTTGGACGGAAGAACAGCTCACCGAGCTTTGGGAAGACATTGAAAGCATGGTAAAAAACGAGGCTCAGCACTTTATGGGCTATATAGTATTAGAAAGTCAGGATGGGAAGCAATTCAAAGTGATTGATGGGCAGCAGCGGCTTACCTCATTAATGCTCATTACCATTGCCGTTTTATATCAACTCAAAAAACTTATCGAGAAAGAAGAAAAAGCAGAAGAGAATAAAAAACGGAGTGAGCAAATACATGGCACTTATTTAGGGGTTTTCAATACGGTTACTTTAACCACCTCACCAAAGCTCACTTTAAACCGAAATAATAAAGACCACTTCCGTGAAATCATTAATCATGGGTATGATGTTCCTCGTCAGCGTTGGCTAACCGCCACAAATCGCTTATTGAATAAGGCGTTGGAATTTTTTAAGCGAAAAACAGCAGCCTACAAATCGGGGGAGGAACTCGCAGCATTGCTACAAAATATAGCCGACGGACTTGTTTTTACCGCCATTACCGTAAAAGATGAGTTGAATGCATATTTAGTTTTTGAAACCCTGAATGCGCGTGGGGTACATTTGTCTTCTCCCGATTTGCTTAAAAATTACCTCATGTCAGTTTTTGCCAAAGAGGCTTCTGCTGCTGAGATAGAAGAAATAGAAATTGCATGGAGCAAGGTAATTGAGCAATTGGGTGAAACTAATTTCACGGCATTTCTGAGGAGTTACCAAGGCATGGAAGACCGTTTGCGTCACAAGAAAGATTTATATCGGTACATCAAAGAAAAAATCAATAAACCTGCTGAAGTAAGCGCCTACATTCAGCGCATAAAAAAGTTTGCGCCAATCTATGCTGCCCTACAAAACCCTGACGATACATTTTGGAGAGAATATAGCGATGGAAAATATGTAGAATGCATCCCTTCGCTTAAAACACTCGATTTATTCAATATCCGAACCCCATTAAGCCTTCTGATGGTTGCTTACGATACTATGGAAGCAGCGGATTTTACCAAGTTGACCCGATGGATCGAAGTGATTGCTATTCGCTACAATGTAATTTGTAACAAGGGGGCGAAAGAGCAAGAAAGCAATTATAACCGCATAGCAAACAGATTACATAAAGGTGATATTACCTTATCTGAAATAAAACAAGCATTATCAGATGTTTATCCTGTTGACCACGAGTTTATAGGGGCGTTCAGTACGAAAGCCATGCCTAGTAGGCGCAGTTCAAAAAAAATCTTACACCTACTCAGAAAAATTGAAAAACACCTTTCTGGGGGGCAAGAACCCTCCGAAAATTTAAGCCTTGAACATGTTTTGCCGTTCAGCCCTTCCGATGAGTGGCAAGAATATTTTGGAAGGGACTTATACTCAGAAGCCATTGATAGACTGGGGAATATGGGCTTACTCTCTGTGGGTCAAAATCAGGATGTAGAGCAAGAAACTTTTGAAGGTAAGAAGCCTATTTTAGAAGCAAGTGGAATTGCTATCAATAGGCAAATAGCAACTTATTCCGCATGGGATATGGATAACTTAAATAAACACCAGAGTTGGTTAGCAAAGCAAGCAAGTTCAGTATGGAGAATAGATTATAGGTAACTAAGTTAATATGAAAACCTACACACTCGATGAACTTACCGATAAATACATTGGTGAACGAGGAACATCAGGAAGAGAGCAATTTGAATTTGAGCTTCAACTCAATATTCTATGGAGTGCAATTCGCAAGGCTCGAAAAGATAGAAAATAGTGGAATAGGTTATTTTAATCGTGATTAAACATCAAATATGATTATTATAGAAGAGCAATACATCAGTTATAATGAAGGCGAAACGCTAAGCATTGTTGAAGCCAAGTACATTGGGGATTTTGGTGTTCGCATTACATTTTCAGATGGACACAATCCGCTAGTAGATTTTAAACCATTCCTAGAAAATGCAAAGCATCCTTCTATCCGTAAATATTTAGAGGAAAGTCAGTTTCGCCAATTCACCATTAAAAAAGGCAACTTAGATTGGAACGACTTTGACCTGTGTTTCTCCTTAGAAGATTTGTATCATAATCAGATAGTAAAACCTATTCCCCAAGCCAGCCATTAAACCCAATGAAATTCACCGAAGCCAAACTAGAAGATGTTTTTGTTACCCTACTCGAAGAGCAAGGGTATCCGCATGTAGTAGGAGAGCAGGTTGAACGCAGCGAAGAAGAAGTACTTATCAAAGCAGATTTGAAATCATATTTAGCTTCAAAGTATCAGGAAGAAAGCATCACTTCTAACGAGATACAATCGGTGATTCGGGACTTGGATAAACTCCCCGCTTCGGACTTGTACGACACCAATAAAGCCATCCTGAAAAAGGTCGCTGATGGTTTCTTGCTCAAACGAGAAGACCGCAGCAAAAAAGACCTCTACATTCAGTTGATTGATTACGATACTATCGAAAACAATCAGTTCAAGTTCGTCAATCAGTTAGAAATTCAAGGTTACGAAAAGCGTATCCCTGATGGTATTTTGTATGTCAACGGTTTGCCTTTAGTGGTGTTTGAGTTTAAGAGTGCCACCAGAGAAAATGCCAATATTCATGATGCCTATGTTCAGCTCACTACACGTTACAAACGAGATATTCCCGAGCTTTTCAAATACAATGCATTCATTGTAATCAGCGATGGAGTAAATAACAAAGCAGGGTCATTCTTTGCCCCTTATGAGTTCCTCTATGCATGGCGAAAGATTGAAGGGAAAGACCAAGAAGCCGATGGCATTGAGTCGATGCACACCCTCATTAAAGGGATGTTCCACAAACAACGCTTACTCGATATCATCCATAATTTCATCTACATTCCCGATAACTCAAAGAAAGAAGAGAAAATCGTTTGCCGCTACCCGCAGTATTACGCTACGCGAAAACTCTTTGAGAACATTAAACAGCACCAACGCCCACACGGCGATGGAAAGGGAGGAACGTACTTCGGCACTACGGGTTGTGGCAAGAGCCTTACCATGCTGTTCTTAACCCGTTTACTGATGAAAAGCACCTACTTTTCAAGCCCTACCATTGTGCTCATCACCGACCGCACCGACCTAGACGACCAACTTTCTGAGCAGTTCACCAATGCCAAAAGCTATGTGGGCGATAATACCATTGTAAGTGTAGAAAGTCGGGAGAACTTACGCGAGTTGCTACAAGGCAGAAAAACCGGCGGCGTTTTCCTGACCACCATTCACAAGTTCACCGAAGATACTCAGTTACTCACCGACCGTAACAACGTGATTTGTATCTCTGATGAGGCACACCGAAGTCAAGTCAACCTAACACAGAAAGTAAGAGTAACCTCAGAAGGCGTGAAGAAGACGTATGGCTTCGCCAAACACTTACACGACTCTTTACCTAATGCCACTTTCGTAGGTTTCACAGGAACACCTATTGATGCCACACTCGATGTTTTCGGTGGTGTGGTCGATTCTTACACCATGACCGAATCGGTGAAAGATGAAATCACCGTTCGCATTGTCTATGAAGGAAGAGCTGCTAAGATTGTACTCGATAACAGCAAACTGGTAGAAATAGAAAAGTACTACGACCAATGTGCTGAAGATGGAGCGAACGAGCACCAGATAGAAGAAAGCAAACGAGCTACTACCAACATGGCAGTCATTCTCGGCGACCCAGACCGTTTAAAAGCTCTTGCTGAAGATTTTGTGCATCACTATGAAAAGCGTTTAGAAGAAGGTTCGAGCGTGAAAGGCAAAGCCATGTTTGTGTGTAGCAGCCGCCCCATTGCGTATGAATTTTATAAAAATGTCATTGCTCTTCGTCCCGAGTGGGCAGAAGTAAAAGCCTGTGAAGAAGGGGCAGAACTTACCGAGCGAGAGAAGAAGGAAATTAAGCCTATGGAGCGCATTAAAATGATAATGACAAGGGGGAAAGATGACCCCGAAGATTTATACAAAGCCTTGGGCGATAAAGCCTACCGAAAAGAGCTAGACAGGCAATTCAAGAATGGGAAGTCCAACTTCAAAATTGCCATAGTAGTCGATATGTGGCTCACAGGCTTCGATGTGCCTTTCCTCGATACCATTTACATTGATAAACCCATCCAACGCCATAACCTGATTCAGACCATTTCCAGAGTAAATCGTAAGTTTTCGGGGAAAGAGAAAGGTTTGGTAGTCGATTACATCGGCATTAAAAAGCAGATGAACCTAGCGATGGCACAGTACAACAAAGTCGATGGACAGAATATCGAAGAAATTGAGCAGTCCATCACCGTAGTAAAAGACCACCTAGACCTACTCGCCAAGCTGTTTCATAAGTTTGATAGTAGACTCTATTTTGAAGGTTCCCCTTTAGAGCAACTCAATACACTAAACATGGCAGCAGAGTTTGTACAAATTACTCAAAAGCAGGAAAAACGTTTCATGGGTTTAGTAAAACGCCTAAAAGCTGCCTATGATATTTGCTCAGGCAGCGAAGCCATCACCCAAGAAGAGCAAGACTATATCCATTTCTATTTGGCGGTGCGTTCCATCGTCCACAAGCTCACCAAAGGTGATGCACCGGATACTGCACAAATGAACGCTAAAGTTCGGGAGATGATAAAGGAAGCCTTACAAAGTGATGGTGTAGAGGAAATCTTTAAAATGGGGGAAAATAACGAAGCGCAGGTAGATATTTTCGATGACAGCTACCTAGCGAAAATTGAAAAGATTAAGCTACCCAACACCAAAATAAAGTTGCTGCAAAAACTACTTGCTAAAGCCATTGAAGAGTTTAAGAAGGTTAATAAAATGAAGGGTATAGACTTTTCTAAAAAGATGCAGGCATTGGTAGAAAAGTACAACGAACGCAAAGAAGATGATGTGCTCAGAAGTGAGGTACTAGAAGATTTCACCGATGAAATCATAGACTTGTATTACCAACTCCGAGAAGAGCGCAATTCCTTCAGTGATATGGGCATCGACTTCGAGGAAAAAGCGTTCTACGATATTTTGAAATCGCTGGCACAGAAGTATGATTTCTCTTACCCTGAAAAAAAACTCATTCCACTTTCACAGAAGGTGAAAACTGTAGTAGATGACAAAGCAAAATACACTGACTGGAGCCACCGCGACGACATCAAAGCTGAACTCAAAGTAGACCTTATCATCCTCCTAGCCGAAAACGACTATCCCCCAGTAGATAGGGATGAGGTGTATAAAGAGATTTTTGAACAGGCGGAGAATTTTAAGAAGTATGGGGCAAAGATTTAGTAGTGAAAATGCAATTTCCGCTTAAGAACTAACATGCTCAAACAGCTCTTATCTCTTTATACCGAAACCGAAGTAGAGGAGCTTAAAGAAGCTAACAACGGTATGTCTAGGAGGATGCCCAACCCCATGAGATGTAGATATTCAAAGATGATTAGTCAAACCAGGTATAGCCCTAAAAGGCTTAATTTGTATGCAAATTGTATGCAAGGGCAAAAACAAAAGGAGCTACATTTTCATGTAACTCCTTGATTTTCAGGGGTGGGCTCACGAGGGCTCGAACCTCGGACCCCCCTGATTATGAGTTGGGTTTATTTTGTTTTCTGCTATTTTCTTTTCAATGTAAATATACTGATAATCAATGATTTAAAAAACTTACTATAGCAAGTAATTTCCCATTTTTTCCCTTTTTTGCTACATTTGTTTAAACATTTTAGAGATTATGGCATCGATCAAAGTAGTTCTATACACGTCCAAAACGCTCAAAGATGGGACGCATCCTATCATGTTTCGGTACACATTAAACCGTAAATCAAAGTATGTTTCAACAGGCTTTAGTTGCCATGAAAAAGAGTGGGATCGTAAAAACAATTGTCCGTCTCGTAAGCATCCTAACAAAGAAGAACTTACCAATTTACTCATTAGCAAGCTCACCCTATTCCGCAAAAAAGTAATAGAGCTTCAAGAAGAAGATAAACAACTTTCTGCTGAAGAATTTCAGAAAACGGCTACCTTAGAAAAGCAATCCAAGTCCTTTTTTGAATTTTCCGATAGGGTTATTGCTGAATTTCATGAAATAGGCAAGATAAAAACGGCATCCTCGTTTAATGATGCTAAAAGAATCTTTCATAATTTCAGAAAAGGTAAAGACATTAGAGTTGTTGATTCATAACTAACTGATAATCAATATTCATATATTTGCATC
>CAYMYI010000148.1:2700-9061 GCA_964394585.1 uncultured Roseobacteraceae bacterium | reverse complement strand
AGCCACCACAAAAAAACCTACAGGAAAGGCGGTAAACACAGCTCCTGTAGGTTGTAACTTGTTGCATAATGCATCTGAGTCAATACTCGCTATGTATGTAAAGTTCAGAGCTTACCGCTCAATACCTTCCACCTCTTTGCCTCTATAAAATGCGTGGAGTTTCTCTTTCAACTCGTTCATTTCTTGGCGTACACTTTCGAGTTCATCGGCATTGCGATCGGCTTTTTTCTTCTGGAAAAATGCTGATTGAGCGGCCTTCAACTCTTTCATTCGGTTTTCCGCTTCGATTATCGTCATAACTTAGTCGTTTTTTCGTGAAAATTAGTTCGAAGATTCTTCTTTGTCAGAAGGTTGCTCATCCACTGCCTTTTTCTCAGCTTCTGCTGTTTTCAGTTTCGTCTCTTCTTTTTCTTTCTTACGTTCCAACAAGCCTTCTTCAATAGCTTTTCCGATTACTTCCGTTACAATTTTGATAGACTTGTAGGCATCGTCATTTGCCGGAATAGGGAAATCTATATTATCAGGGTCAGAGTTGGTATCCACCATAGCATAGATAGGAATTCCTAGCTTGATGGCTTCTTTTACGGCAATGTGTTCGCGCTTCACATCCACAATGAAAAGAGCAGAAGGCAGACGGGTTTGGTCGGCAATACCGCCCAATACTTTCTCTAGTTTTGCCTTCTCGCGTGAGAGCATCAAACGCTCGCGTTTTGCGAGGCTTTTGCGCATGGTCTCATCTTTCATGGTTCGCTCGATTGAAGCCATCTTTTTAAGCGATTTACGCACGGTAGCAAAGTTTGTAAGCATACCCCCTAACCAGCGTTCGGATATGTAAGGCATTTTTAAACGTTCTGCTTCCTGAGCGATAATATCTTTCGCCTGCTTTTTAGTCGCTACAAACATTACTTTTTTACCTGAGCGCACAAGGTCGGCAAGAGATTCGCAAGCTTCGTTTAGAGCGGCTTGGGTTTTATTAAGGTCAATGATGTGGATACCATTGCGCTCCATGAAAATATAAGGCGCCATTTTAGGGTTCCACTTTCTGGTTAAGTGCCCGAAGTGTACACCTGCATCCAGAAGTTCTTTATATTCTACTCTTTGGTTACTCATCTGATTCGTAAACTTTTGAATTGAAAATTAACGTTTGCTGAACTGGAATCTTCTTCTCGCTTTTCTTCTACCGTATTTCTTACGTTCCACCATGCGAGGGTCGCGGGTTAAGAACCCTTCCGGTTTCAAAGCAGTACGGTGTTCCGCGTTCATTTCGGTAAGTGCACGGGCAATTGCTAAGCGAATCGCTTCGGCTTGGCCAGTAGTACCTCCTCCGTACACATTCACATTAATATCGTATTTTCCACTCTCGCCGCAAATTTCTAGGGGCTGGTTTACGATAATTCTAAGAATAGGAGAAGGAAAGTAATTTTCAATATCTCGGTTGTTTACAGTGATTTTCCCTTGGCCGGGCTGTAGGTAAATACGCGCTACAGAGGTTTTTCTTCGGCCGATTGTATTGATTTTCTCCATTACAACTTAATTTCTTTAGGCTGTTGGGCTTGGTGTGGGTGTTCAGCACCAACATAAACAAACATATTTTTAAATACTTTTCTGCCTAGACGGCTTTTAGGAAGCATACCACGAACTGCCATTTCTACGAGGCGCTCTGGGTGTTTCTCTAAAATTTCAATAGGTGAGGTAAAACGCTGTCCGCCAGGGTAACCCGTATAACGTACATAGCGCTTATCAGACATCTTTTTGCCGGTAAGCTTTACCTTCTCAGCGTTGATGACAATCACGTTATCGCCGCAATCGGCATGAGGGGTAAAATTGGGCTTGTGCTTTCCGCGTAAAATCTTGGCAACTTCGCTTGCCAAGCGTCCGAGCACAAGATCACTCGCATCTACGATTAGCCATTCCTTGCCTGCAGTCTCGCTGTTTGCAGAAATGGTCTTATAACTTAAAGTATCCACTCTTGTGTTTTTGTTTAAAATGAAGAAAATCAGTTACATACTTAAAAGAGAAGCCGTATAGTACACACTACCTCTCTAAAAAGGATTGCAAAAATATAGACTTCTGTATGGAAAGCAAAATAACCTAAAAGATTGTGAGCGATTTACTTATAAATTCTTTATAAAAAGAAAGAAGCTCGCTGTATAAAATAGCATTATACAACGAGCTTCCTCAAAATGAACCTAATAATTATGTAGGCAGCACAAAGCTTTATAACATACTTTCTACGGCTTCGTAAGGAAGGTTGAACGCTTCGGCAACAGCTTGATACACCACTTTTCCTTGAATCACGTTCAGCCCGCGGCGCAGTTCAAAATCGTCTGCACAGGCTTTTTTCCACCCTTTAGAAGCTAGCGCGATGGTATACGGTAAGGTAGCGTTAGTAAGGGCAATGGTAGAGGTATAGGGCACGGCACCTGGCATATTGGCTACGCAATAGTGTACCACATCGTCAATAATATAGGTGGGATCTTCGTGGGTAGTTGGCTTGCAGGTTTCGATACAGCCACCTTGGTCTACGGCAACATCTACGAGTACCGTGCCCGGGCGCATATCTTTCAGCATATCGCGTGTGATAAGTTTTGGCGCTTTCGCACCGGGAATCAAAACGCCGCCAACAATCAGGTCTGACTCGCCAATAAGCGAGCGAATGTTGTACTCGTTCGACATCATAGTAGTTACATTAGCGGGCATGATGTCTGCCAGGTAGCGCAACCGATGAAGGTTGACATCGAGGATGGTAACATCGGCGCCAAGCCCAGCCGCCATTTTCGCTGCTTGAGTACCTACAACCCCTCCTCCTAAAATGAGTACCTTGGCAGGCTTTACTCCCGGAACGCCTCCTAACAGAATTCCTCTGCCTTTCATGGGTTTTTCCAAGTATTTGGCACCTTGCTGTATAGCCATACGACCGGCTACTTCCGACATGGGAATGAGCAATGGAAGCGAGCGGTCTGCTTTTTCCACGGTTTCGTATGCTAAGCATACGCTTTGGCTGTCAATCATGGCGCGGGTGAGTGCTTCTGAAGAAGCAAAGTGGAAATAAGTAAATAAAAGTTGGTCTTTGCGAATTAAGGAATATTCCGGCTCAATGGGTTCTTTTACCTTTACAATCATCTCGCTTTGTGCGTACACATCTTCAATTGTAGGTAACATTTTCGCCCCGGCTTTCTGGTACATTTCGTCAGGGAAACCGCTTCCTTCTCCGGCAGTGGCTTGAATTTGAACGGTGTGCCCTCGCTTCACTAACTCTAATGCACCGGCAGGTGTAAGGGCAATTCTGTTTTCGTTGTTTTTAATCTCTTTAGGAACCCCAATAATCATGTTTTTGAATGCTTTAAATAAATAATTCGATTTCTATGTGTTGTATGGCTTGCCTTTGACAAGGTGGGCAAAAATACCTGTTTCTACCCGAAAAAATACAGCCTACTTTTCCGTTTTTCCATAAGTTTGTGAATACACCTATGCTGCTTTAATTATGCTAGAAACATTCGAAGCTTGGGATAAAGCCCTTTTTTTGTGGTTAAACAGTGGTCATGCCGATTGGCTCGATCCTATCATGTGGTTTATTACAGGAAAAAAAGAGTGGCTTCCTTTCTATGCGTTTTTAGTAATTATCATCTTCAAAAAGTACGGGTGGTATGGGGTTGCCGTATTGGCGGGTGTAGGGGTTACCATCGCCCTTGCCGATCAGTTTGCAAGTGGTTTTTGTAAGCCGTTTTTTGAACGGTTACGCCCGAGCCATGCCCCCGAGTTGGCAGCGCAAGTGCATACTTTGCACGGATATTTAGGCGGGAAGTATGGCTTTATTTCTTCCCATGCTGCAAACACATTTGGTATGGCTACTTTTTTACACCTTACGTTTCGGTATAGGATGGCGCATTCGGCGGGTTTATTTGCATGGGCAGCTTTAGTATCGTATAGCCGCATTTATGTAGGCGTGCACTACCCGGGCGATATTATAGGCGGGGCTTTGGCAGGAATCTGTGTTGGAACAATCGTTTTTGCTGTGTTCTACAAAGTAATGCAGCGGACTAGTGGGCAATGGTTGCTGTTCGACAGAAACTTATAAGAAGTTCAGTTTATCAAGGAATTTCGTACGATACGACCCACCAATGGGAATGGTTTTCTGGGGCATGATAATCATGGCGTTATCTTCGATGGTATCCACGCGTGAAATATTGACAATGTACGAGCGGTGTACCCGCACAAACTCGGCTTCGGGTAGGCGCTTTTCAAGCCCTTTCATGGTAGAGTGTACAATGTACTTTTTGTTTTCGGTGTTGATGATGACGTAGTCGGCAAGCGCCTCGATGAAAAAAATATCTTGTAGGGCAATGCGTACAATTTTATTATCCGCTTTTACATAGATATCGTCGGAGCCTTGCGTATCGAGTACCGGTTCGGCTAGGTTTTTTTTTGCTTTGTTTACCGCTTGCAAGAACCTAGCATACGAAATAGGTTTCACCAGGTAGTCGGTAAGTCCGAACTCAAAAGCTTTTACCGCATATTGGTTTTGCCCGGTAATCAAGATGATTTGGGGCAAACTATCTAACGATTCCACCAATTCGAGCCCGTTCATATCCGGCATTTCCACGTCGAGGAATACCATATCAATCCCCCCTTTAGTGAGTACATTATATGCATCAAGGGCGTTGTCGCACTCTGCCACAAGATTCATCTCCGAACCCGATTCATTAGTTTTGTGGATAAAATTGCGGACTACTTCTCTTGAAAATTCGTCGTCGTCAACCACTATGCAATTCATGGTAAAAATTAGGGTTTATGTAGGTTTTAAATTGTAAAAAATAATATAAGGATTAATTTTTAAAAATGAACGTCGCTGCTTGTTTTCCAACGAAAATAAAAAGATTCAGGGCAATTTTGGGTATATCTTTTCATGAGATTTTCAAATTATTACGAAGTCATCGTTTTTTACCTCTTTGCCGAAAAAGTTAACTTACTCCCCAGAGTAATTCGGTAAACCATGTTTTCATATATCGATGGATACTACAGCAATACCACAAAAACGCTGGGTGTATAAACCCTTACCCTCCAAAGAACAAGTACAGGCATTGCGCGAACAGCTTAATTTAAGCGAAGTAACGGCAACCTTGTTACTTCAACGCAACATTACCACGTACGAACAGGCATTCCATTTTTTCCGCGATACGCTCAACGATTTGCACGATCCTTTTTTGATGGATTCGATGCAGCAAGCCGTTGAGCGGCTTGCCAAGGCAATTGACCAAAAAGAGAAAATATTGTTCTATGGCGATTACGATGTTGACGGGACTACCTCGGTAAGTTTGATGGTAGCTTTTTTTCGAGATGTTTTCCCCGAAATACCCTGCGATTTTTATGTGCCCGATCGCTATACGGAAGGGTATGGGCTTTCGGAACGAGGAGTAGATTTTGCAGCAAAAGAAGGATTTTCTCTGCTGGTTACCCTTGATTGCGGCATTCGGGCTATCGAACAGGTTGCCTATGCAAAACAACAGGGAATTGATGTAATCGTGTGCGACCACCACGAACCCGGCGAGCAATTACCAGAAGCACTTGCGATTCTAGATCCTAAAATTCCGGGGAATCCGTATCCTTTCAAAGAGCTATCGGGGTGTGGCGTAGGTTTCAAATTATTACAAGGCTTGTGTATCTACCGAGAGATTGCCATGGAACATCTCTATGTCCACCTCGATTTTGTGGCCATCAGTGCCGCTTGCGATATTGTACCCATTGTGGGCGAAAATCGAATTTTGGTGCGGGAGGGACTGAAACGCATCAACCAAAATCCACGGCTCAGCGTAGCAACCATGATCGAGGTCGCCGGGTTTAAAAACGCGTTGAACGTTTCGAATTTAGTATTTGGCATAGGACCACGCATTAACGCTGCCGGACGCATAGCCCATGCTAACCATGCCGTCCGTCTATTGCTTTCTGCCCAGAAAGAGGAAGCACTAGAACTTGCCAAGTCGGTAAATGTTAAAAACGAACTGCGGAAAGATTACGATGCTCAAATTACAGAAGAAGCCCTCGCGATGATTGCCGCCAAGCCTGCGCCCTTTTTTTCCAATGTACTCTTTAAGCCAGATTGGCATAAAGGAGTAATCGGCATTGTAGCGTCGCGTTGCATTGAAAAATACCATTGCCCTACCATTATCTTAACCGAGTCGAACGGAAAAGCAACCGGCTCGGCACGTTCGATCGAAGGGTTCGATGTGCACCAAGCCATCAGCGAGTGTGCCGAGCTGCTCGATAAATTCGGTGGGCACGTACATGCCGCAGGGTTAACCCTTCCTCTCGAAAATATTGCGGCTTTTCAACAAAAGTTTGAAGAAGTAGCCGCCGCCAACCT
>CAYMYI010000148.1:0-2690 GCA_964394585.1 uncultured Roseobacteraceae bacterium | reverse complement strand
GAACAATTGATTCCTCATATAGAAATTGATTTAAAAGTTTCTATCGATCAAATTACGATGAACCTCTATGAGTTAATGGAACAAATGGCGCCATTTGGTCCGCAGAATTTACAGCCTATTTTTGGCTCAGAAGAGGTGCTCATAGTAGGCGAAGTACGTGTGTTGAAAGAAAAACATTTGAAGTTTCAAGTCTGCCAAAAAGGCGGAAAAAACACGATGGACGCTATTGGGTTTAATATGGTAGAGTTTCTGCCATATGTACAATCGGGCGAGCCATTGCGTTTGTGTTTTCAGTTGAGTTTGAACGAATTTATGGGCAATACATCGTTACAACTCCTTCTACGCGATATACAGCCAATGGCTGCATCTTAAATCGGCATTCTACCAAACTATTCATGAACATACCCTACCCATGCGACTAAACCTTTCTCCTGTTACCAAGAATTTTCTGATTATCAACATCGTGATTTTTCTGATTCAAATAGTGTTAAACCTGCCTCTGCCCGAGCTGCTAGGGTATCGCTATATTTTCGCCGAGAGTTTCCAACCTTATCAGCTATTTACGTACATGTTTGTCCACGCAAACGGATGGCACCTGTTTGGGAACATGTTTGCCTTATTCATTTTTGGCCCTATGCTCGAGCAATACATGGGGTCTAAGCGGTTTCTTATTTTATACATGGTAACCGGTTTAGGAGCCGGGCTGCTGTATGCTACTGTGAACTTTATTGAAGTATCGCAGATGGAATCGGCATTGATTGCCTTCCAGAATACTCCAACTCCAGAAAACCTCCATCACTTTATAAACCAACATACAGGGGGGTACGAAATTTATAAGCCCGTATACCAAGAAGAAATTTACAATTTTGTAAATAAAGATTTCCCTGAAGACCCAACCAACCCAGCCTATATCGAGCGCGCTCGAAGCATCATCGGCACGCATTATCAGTTTAATGCAAACATGCCCATGGTCGGTGCTTCGGGTGCTGTGTTTGGGATACTCATGGCATTTGGTCTATTATTTCCGAATTTGCAGCTTATGCTGCTGATTCCGCCCATGCCGGTGCGCGCCAAATACCTTGTAGCATTTTATGCGATTTACTCCATCTATGCCTTGCTCGAAAATGCACCTGGTGATAATATAGCGCATTTAGCCCACATCGGCGGGATGGTGTTCGCCTTCATTCTTATCAAAGCATGGGGGCTTAAAAGCACAAACTTTATGTAACGGCAGAAAGCCTTCGAGATGTTTAGGAAAAGAAAAAGGGAAACCTTATCTTATACCTGTATGTTACGTAACCGTTATACAATATAAAATCGATTTTAAATTAACCTTACCCATTTACTTCTGATGAATAGCTTCGTCGAAGACTTTAAGCACGCCTGGAACAAGCCTAACAATGGCTTGACTCGACTCATCATTATCAATGTGTCGGTATTTGTTATTTTGAAACTTTTGTGGCTACTCACTCGCTTTGGCGTAGCTCCCTCGTTTTACACAGAGGTCGAAAAGTTCATGATGATTTCCCCCGTGCTAAATGAATTTATTGTCAAACCCTGGACACTCATTACCTATTTCTTTACGCACTTCGATTTTCTCCATATCTTATTCAATATGTTGATTATGTATTGGTTTGGAGTCATTTTCGAAGAGTTTTTGGGCAGCCGAAAGTTAGTAGCGCTTTATATTCTAGGAGGGTTATCCGGCGGGTTCCTTTACCTCATATTATATAATACAATTCCGTACTTAATGCAGAATCCGGGTATTGGAATGGTAGGCGCTTCAGCAGGAGTGTATGCAATTGTTCTGGGTGCGGCTACGGTAGCGCCTGAATACCGAATGCACTTGTTGTTTTTTGGGGCGGTTCGCATAAAATACATCGCAGCCGTATACGTGTTTTTATCGGTTATTGGATTAGGCGCTTCAAACGTAGGCGGAAATATAGCCCACCTCGGCGGGATTGCCATTGGGTATTTCTTTGTTCGCCGATTAGCCAAAGGCGATGATTGGAGCATAGGAGTTTGGAAAGTGCTCGATGCCATGAACAACTTGTTTAAACCTAAACCGAAAATGAAAGTATCGCACCGTAACGGAAACGGAAGTGCAAAAACAGCAAAGGTGAAAATGAAAAAAAATGCAGGAAGAAGTATGCGGAGCGATACTCCTGACCAGTCGGTAATTGATGCCATTTTAGATAAGATTTCAGAGTCGGGATACGACAAGCTTTCCGCGGAAGAAAAACAAATTTTATTTAAAGCCAGCCAAAAAAATATGGATTAACTCCAATGGTTTGATAAACGGAAAGAAAAAGCCCATAGTCGACAAGACTATGGGCTTTTTTGTAGGGCAACCTTGCAGAAAATAGAAAATTTATAGCTTTGAACAAAACGCTAATTATCCTACTATGACGCTCAACTACATTTGGATTGCCTTTTTTTTACTTGCTTTTGTGTTTGCCCTATTCAAACTACTGTTTCTAGGCGACACGGAAATTTTCTCGCAGATTGTAGCATCTACCTTCGATATGTCGAAAACCGCTTTTGATATTTCGATAGGTTTAACCGGAACCTTGGCACTTTGGATGGGCCTGATGAAAGTTGGGGAGGAGGCCGGAATGGTTCGGATTTTAGCCAAAGTGGTAGCGCCGTTTTTTCGGAAAATCTTTCCGGAAATCCCCCAAAACCACCCT
>CAYMYI010000147.1:0-9090 GCA_964394585.1 uncultured Roseobacteraceae bacterium | reverse complement strand
CTCCATCGTTGGTATCTAAAAAGGCAACATTATCTACGCCTCCATATACTGGAGCGGAGGTCATATCACCGCCGGGGATTTTGCCTCCAGTGTTCGATACGCGAATGCGGCCATTTCCTTCAATTTTACTGAAACTGTGCCCTACAGTATTATCTACATTGAGCTGCCCATCGATAATTGCATAGGTGAGGTCAATATTATTGGTGCCGGGCAACATGTTTACGGTATGGGCGGCATCGATAAAAACGACAGCGCCAGGGCAGGGCGGATTGGTGGCAGGAACCGGGCTGGTAAACCCTGCATTATCGTCGGCTTCCCAAATGGTGTTATCGGTCCAATCCCCAGAAGCAACGGTTCTGTAAAATTCTAGATTGAGGATGTTTGCCGGAGTACCAATGGTATAATCTCCTTCGAAATTATCGCCACCCCCGGCAGCCCCGAACTCTGCGGCAGTCCAACGGACGGTATTGTTCGTGGTGTGAATGCCGTTGCCGATATCGGAATACCCTGAAGGAACAACGCCTGGGTTAATGCGATCCCAAAGCGATTGCCCTGGGCGAAGCCTTGCGTTTTGGTAGGTGGTTTCCGTGCCCGATACATCGGTTTGGGCATACGTTAGCTCAAAAGACCCTCCTGCGGGGAAGCTTGTGCGAATTGCCCAGTAATGTTGCAAGATATCAGCAGTAGAACCATCACATTTGTTAGAAGGGTACACATCGTCCACTGGGCGTATGAGCACTTCTTGTAAACTTCCCGGATTTGGCAAATTCAATATTTCCATGGGAGTGTATTTATCGTTACCGGTGATTACACTGCGTGTGCCCACAGGGAGTACAAAGTTCGTGAGTGCGGTATTGAATTCTTTTTTCATACCCTGTGTACTTTCCACCCCGTTAATTTTTACCATGGTCACATTATCAAAGCCGGAAGCAGCGGTGATATCGGCAGTTGCGCCGAGCGTGAGTAAGTTATCGCCAATATCGTAAGGCGATACCGTATTTTCGAAATTGAAATTCGTAGTAATTCTTACTTCGGTGATATTCGATTTATACTGCGTTTGGGTAATGCGCCCACTAGTTTTATCGATTTCTAGGTTACTGAATGTGCCTGAAAGCCCCCCTAAAATATCATCGGATGTAATCTCTTGATTGCCCGTTCCGTTGATTACTACCGTACCATCGCCTTGTTGCGTCCCGTTGTTAATGATATCGCCCTGAACGCGGAGTTCCGTAGCACCGTTGGGCAGGTTTAAGATGCCTGCATCGCCAAAACGCAGCAAGTTGCTCACATTGGTGATGGGGTTATCGATCCGTAGTTGTGTGGTGGAGTTCACAGTCATGTTGTAGAAGTCCGTAGGGCTAGTACCTCCTAAAATTTGAGAAGCCCCATCGAACGTAGTTGTATTAGTGCCCGGTGTGTATGTGCCATTATTGGTGAAGTTGCCGGCAACGTTGAGGTCGAGCGAAATGCTCGGCACTGCATTCAGTTCTGCGCCGGTTCCAATGGTTAAGGATCCGTCCACATTCAAGGGGTTAATAGTCATTTGAAGCAGCGGCGTAGGGTTTGTACCCGAGTTCGCTACGGTCAAGCTCCCCAAAGCGTTGGTGGCGCTAATGCTTACATCGCTGAGCTCGGAGGTTACGATGGTTCCGCCGAGAGTATTGGCAAAAGGGGCATCGATTAGAATATCGGGCACGGTAAGCGAATTGGTTCCGCTTAGGACTTCTAACGTTCCGCCGGTATGCACAAACTGGCTGCCCGTGTTGGTAACTTCAAAAACACCACGGGTATTGAGCCAATTTGCCGAGTTATTTTCGGCACCTACTCGAACAGTACCCCCGGTTTGGGTATAGTTAAGGATACCCGTTGTAGAGAATTGCCCTCTCCGAATTTGCCCTGCTACCTCTAGCGTTCCACTCGAAACGGTGATACGGGCATTGTCTGAAGAAGAATACTCAATAAAATTATTACCGTTGTTGCCTGGGGTCATGTCGAACGTACCGCCCGAAATAGTGAGGGGACCATCTAATAATATACCGGTATCATTCCCTTCAATTCTTACGGTACCTTGGGCTACTTCTAAGCCACCAGAGCCAGAAGAAGCTAAGGGGTTGGTGAAGGTATTAGGTAAGTAGAAGTCACCACGAAGGTTATCTGTAAGGGTAACATCAATACCAGGGTCGTCGAATATGAGTGTGCCATTTACAATTTCGACAGGTTGACCTTGTAAAGTGGAAGGGTCAGCTAAGGTTATAGGGCTAGAAAGGGTAAATGTATTAGTAACGTCAGTACCCTTATTCATAATCAATTGTGGAACATTGACTACAGAGTTCACTCCATCGCTACCCGAGAGGGTGTGTGTTCCTGTACCCTGAAACTCCAGAATTACATTGGTTTCTGAAGGGACTCCTGTACCGAGATTAATATCACCACCATTAGTGTCAGAAATAGTGATATTACCTTTTGCAATCAGCCGGTGAGTCTGTGCTCCACTGGTAGGGTTATTAATACCAAGAGTACTTTGAGTTCCTGGATCTGCCAATGCAGAAGTTCTCACAGTAATATTACCTCCAACTTCTAAAGTTGTACTTGCGGCTGAACCACCAGGAAAGAAAAGATCACCGTGGCGGAAAGCATTATTGCCCCCTAATGTCAAATTACGAGTAATCGTAAAGTTACTTCCCGATCCAAGAATTACATTATGTCGTTGTCTAATAGTAACATCATTAGCAACCGTAACATCTAATCCATCAGGAAATAAAAGTGTATTATTCGTTCGTCCATTAGCATTTTCAAAAAGAAGATCTGGATAATTGGCTAAGGATGGTAATGTGGTAGTCTGGTTTTCAGTACCATCCCATTCAATAATTACTCGGGCATCTGGGTCGGTCAGTACATCATTAAAATCTCCAGTTGGAAATTGTTGTGTATATCCATCAGCTATTCTCAATAAAATGGTAGCTGCACCCAAATCTGCATCAGTACGGTCAACAATTTCAAACTGACTGTTATAGCCAGCAAAGGCATTTGCATTACTAAATTCTAATCTAGGATATCCTCCATTAGCAATACCATCAAATCGGACTAAAGCACATTCTTCTGCGCGATCTACTACAATATTGGATTGAGTGTTACCAAGGTCATTTTCTACGGTTAAAATCGCAATATCACCTGCTTGAGGATAGTCCCCTGCTGGACCTCCACCTCTCGTTAAAGACCAGTTGAGACCATCATCCCAAAAATTATTATTGAGATTACCTTGTGTTCTCAAATAAAAAATTTGAGGACTATCCGTAAACCTTTCCGGCACCCCTGCCGTGTAGTTTGCGTTTTCGAGGGGGAAACCGGTGCTAGGGAAGGCGTTTTGCCATAACGCGGTTATTGAATTAAACCCATTGAATACGTCGTCGGCCAAACCCTCGATGTTGTCAGTAGGCTGATCGGTAATGTTCAAAGGTGCACCGGTGACATTCACATCATTATCGGTGTTAAAACCATTGAATATGATAATATTACGAGGGTTGTTGCCCAAAATATCTCCATTTTCTCCGGCAACCCCTCCATGTTTTACTGCCTGCGAAGTACCATCGAACGAGCGATTATACGTTCCTCCATCGAGTACCTTGCCGGGAACAAAATCGGCTTCGGTGGGCGTACCGTTTAAAATGTTAATATCAGCATCATCGTACTGAAAAATCCAAGATACCATAGGCTCTTCGCCTGCTCCGAAGCCTTCCTGAGATACCCGCCAATAATACGAGAGAATAGCATCATTATTCGGGGCGACATCCTGTTTGGTAGTCGCTAAGATATTGTTGACTGGGCGAACTGTTACATATTCGTCTCCGGTGAGGGTTCCGTTGGTATGGAGATAGCATACTGCAGGTGTGTACTTATCTTTTATACCTATGGGGAAGTAGAGCAAGTTTTCGCTTTGGTACTCATCGTTGATAGGGTCGTAGCTAGGGTCGTTTCCAATATTGTCGGTGTCGTCAACTCCTTCTCGGTTCGTAATGCGAGGTACTCGAATACTTAAACCACCATCAGAGGCATTACCTGCGGTAAAAATATACTGTTCTGCACCGGAAGTATTATCACCAAGAATCGGGTTTCCATTGGCGAGTCGTAGTCGGTAGCTATCGTCTCCGCCATTGGTTTCTGTGTTCATATCAAACACATCTACTCGTAGGTTATATGTACCCAAGTTCACCCCTCCGTGCCGATATACCATGCGTGTTACCAACAAATCGCTTCCTAGGCGGAGTTCGTCATTGCCTAAATCGACGGCAAGATTCCCTATGGTAGAACCCGCGGTAGAGTTAATTAAAATCACATCGCCTACGGTGGGCTGGTCTCGTTCTCTTATTTCAAGAAAAGAGTTGACAGGGTTCACACCTTGCTGATACACTAAAAGGTTGCCATCAAGATTAATGGTAGAGGCGTATACTCGCACAATATACCCAAACTGTGGCCCTGTAGGGTCAATTTGGTTGAGTGTAGATCCTGAAGCAATGGTCAATCCATCACGTATGTATAGCAGGCGGGCATCGTTAGAATCAAGATTTTTGCCTCCTGTGCTGGTCAATGGGTCGGTCGGGGGGTTATCTTCGAGTCCTGGGTCTTTAGCAGCTAATTGTATTTGTCCTCCGTTTTTATCGACTACCAAATTGTAAATAGGAAAGCGATAATCCGCATAAGTATTGGTGCCACCGTCGGGGTCGCTATATGCCGTGAGAGCATCGGTATAAGTGGTGATATCGCCAATGTAAAAAATGCCATTATTGTTTCCATTAAACGTTAAGGTTGCACTCCCGGCATCATCGGCTGCATCGGTAAAAAAGTCAAGCACAGCATTATCTTGAATGGTTAAGTTTCTACCTACTTCGAGGTTGACACAGTTTGTGCCATCGGGGCAAAGGTCGAGATAGCCGCCATAGGTATTTGCGCCCGCGGTTCGAGTAGTGCCTGTTTGGATGGTTAGGTCGTTGAGGACTTTGAGGTCTTGGGGAGTGATTACGGTTGTTCCACCTGCACCATCGCCATTTGTTCCGCCATCTACCCTAATTCTTGCATTTGCATTCGTACTAATTATTGAATTTTGAATGATTAAATTATAGAAAGGTGCTCTTGATGTGATTAAGTTACCCGTATTGTTGTTGGAAGTTTCAACAATCACAGTCCCGCCTGTAACGCTCACATTACCGGGGTCAGAGTTAATGTAAATCATGCCTCCTTTTCCGTCCCCTCTCAAGTTTCTAACGCCTCGAATCTGTAAGATTCCTCCTGACATTATGAACACATTTCCTGAATAAGGCAAACTGAACGAAGAATAGCGGTCATTAAAACCTCCCGGAGAGGAGTCGATGAGTACAGTTCCTCCAGTTTGTATATACCCACCAACTTCTCCTCCTCCCAAAAACGAAGTTCGTATTACCCTTGCGGTTACCGTGCCGCCCTCCACTTGTATTAATCCGGCCTCTCTCAAAACAATACCTTGCCCACCATTTTCTGTAAAAGTACCTGCGGTGATTTGTAGTATTCCATAAGGCACTGTTGCATTACCACTGCCAGTTGCTGTACCTCCATCTATCCATAACCTAGCATTTGTGTCTATACTATAGTTACCTGTGATATTTAGAGACCCTACATTCACATTATTCCCCAATCTAAGAGTACCATTAATAAGCCCTACAGCATTCTGATTATCTGCGAGTACATTTGAATTATCATCTACAGCATAATTAGCTGGACCTGTCAACCGAAAATTCGCTCCTGCCGACGCCTGAATGGTAGCGATATACACTGGATTGCCTTTATTAACCTCAATTCGATAAAAATAGGTTGGGCCATTACAATTAATTTCTTGGTTTTTATTGGTGCTTATTACATTGAAATCAACCTTCACATCGGTTGATTCTGCATTGGTAACTTGTGCTGTCCTATCGCTAAACTGCACATAGCCAAGGTTTAAAAAATCGCCATACAGGTTTAACTCATGGCGTCGGTTTCCTCCGCCGGTTTCGGTTTCTAGTCGTCCGGTAGATTCTATGCGGATATTTTCGATTATTTCTAAGGTAAAATTGGCCGCGTTGGCAAAGCGAAAGGTACCAGTACGGATTTCCAAATCTTTGTTGAGGGTATAATTGACTTCTAGGTCGACGAGTATACCGGTCGCATCCATATCAATGACTAACGAGGGGAACGTATAGCTCACATCAAGGGTGATGGCAGCACCGCCAAACAGTTCTACTTCACCATTACCATTTTCAAAATCAGAAGCATCGCCCACCGCAGGGAAGTTCAGCCGGTTGGGAACGCCTCCATCGCCACTAAACCGTAAACGCCCATCGCCTCGTAGCGTGTTGTAATCATGCCCGGTAGTGCCTCCAAAATCGAGAACGCCGCCGCCTTGTACTTCTACAATGTTGGCATCTAGGTTGTTACCTGGCATTGTTACGGTTACTCCGTTTAAGATTACTACTTCATCGCCGGCTGCGGGAGTTGCGCTGGTAGGGTTGGTAAACGTAGTACCCGAAGGATCGAGCGTCCATACGTTGGCGTCGGTCCAGCTACCGTTTTGGTACGAATACCAAGTAGTTTGCCCGATGGCAGAGAAGCTAATCGTGAGCAAGAGCAGCAATGCACTCATTGAAAGTAAGGGGAAAGTTTTCATCATTGTGTTGGTAGATTAGTATTTTGAAGGAACACCAAGCATTTTATACTTTTTAAATAAAAGCAAATATATTACCGATTTACACAATCGGCTGATACGTAAATATACTGATATTCATTTGCTTGAGTTTCTACAATTGTAGGAAATTTATCCCACGATGGGGATGTTGTTTACTGCTCGCTTAGGTATACAATGGCTTCGTCTAGGTAAACAGAATGGTGGAGTGGTATGCTAGATTCTACCCCTACGAGTACCCAAATTTCACCAGCTTCGTTGCTTTTAATGCCAAATAACCGCTGTTCGGCATTGGTAAGAATCTTGTCTTTGTACTTTAGTTCACCGGCAATGAGTTCGCCAAGCCACATCATATCTCGCCCGTCTATGCTTTGTTGCATGCCTTTGTCAAAGTTTACCATCTGCCTGCCTAGTACTTCGTCGGCAGCGGTGCGGGGCTCGTAGTTAATAGCTCCTACTTTTATATGGAGGCGGTTTTCGTGGTCGCGTAGGCGGAATTCGTTGCCTTCTACTTGGTAGCCTATGGCAACATCGAACGATAGCACATACTCTCTGTTAGGCGATAGGTTAGGAATGCGTCGCCAAGCGAACATGAACAAATCATTCTGGAAATTAAATCCGCTCCATCGGAGGGCACTTCCGCGTTTTTCAAAGTTTTCCGGCAGGATCGTGTAGGAAAATTCTAAAGCAAGCGTATCGGCAAGGGTGAGGGGATAATCGGCAAAACTGCCTTGCCAACCCTGTGGGTTTTCTTCGAAATCGAACGGGATGGTGCGGTCAAAAAATGCAGTTCGGAGGCTATCGATAGGAATCACATCGCTGTCTTCTGTAGCGCAGCCAGTCGCTAGCCATAGGCACATACTGCAAAAAGTGAGTATTCCAAACGAAACAAAGCGATGCATACGACCTATCATAAATATACTAATTGGGTATTCGATATCTTTTCTTTCTGAAAAGACACAAATTATACGCAATAGGTTTGAATGATTGGGGTTTCCCGCAAAAAAAGAACCCCCAAGCTAACACTTGGAGGTTCTTTAAAGTCTACGCTGTTAAGCGATAAAACGCATTAGTTAGGCTGTGTAGCAGATTCTAACATAACAGCATCCACGGCTTTCTTTTTAACCAAATCGTTGAATGCGGGAATGTCTTTCTGGGCAATTTGTTTCCATTGCGATAACTCCGCGTCTATCTTTTTGGTAACTTCTTGGCGGAACGCTTCACTTTGCTGAGTAGGGGCAAAATCGTTTCCACCTTCTAAAGCGTTTAAGTGGGCTAACTTGTTGGTAAGTTTAATCGGGAAGTTGAGCGGGTCTTGCCGGCTACGGTTTTTAGTTTGGTAGAGGGCTTCTTCTACCTTTTTCATTTTTTCTTGCAGTTCTTTGGCGGTTTCCACTACTTCTTCCATGCCTTCTTGGTCTTTTACGCGGTCAGAAACCTGTTTGATTTGTTGTTGCACGCTGCGCATGTTGGCGATGGCTTCGTGTGCTTCGGTTACTTTATCGCGCACTTTCATCAAAAAGTCAAATTTAGCCTGCATGTCGGCATCGGTAGCCGAAGAGCGCGGATCTTTCAGAATTTCAAAGGGATGTTCCATCGATTCTCCGTTTACCGAAAGTTTCACTTTGTAGGTTCCGGGGAGGGCTTTAGGCCCTTGCATTCCTGCCCACCACAAGATCATCCCGTCGAATTCAGAAGCAGGTTTGTAGCGCATATCCCACTCGAAACGGTTGCCACCTGCTTTTAAATCGTCTCGTTTAATTTTCACCTCTTTTTTTTCTTCATCGGCATTGGTAGCAAATGCCCGAATCAGCGTGCCATCTTCTTGCATAAATTCGATGCGCACTTTGGTAGAGTCGGTAATTTCTTTCAGGTAATACGATACCATTACACCACCTGGGTGGTTTTGCCCTACGGTTTTGGAAGGGCGCCCTGCTCTGCCATCCATGCGATAACTTGGCATTGGTTTGTACAAATAGAAGTCGCTCTGTGCAATTTGGTCGCTTAGCTGGTGCAGCGGTGTCAAATCGTCGATAATCCACAAGCTACGGCCTTGTGTAGCGGCAATGAGGTTATCGTTTTTAAGCGCTAAATCGGTAATGGGCACAATGGGTAAATTCATTTGGAAAGGGTTCCAACTGTTGCCATCGTCGAAGGAAATGTACATGCCCGTTTCAGTACCCGCATATAATAAACCCTTACGTTTAGGATCGGCACGCACTACCCGCGTAAAGTGGTTCGGGTCAATCCCATTCGTAATTTTCTTCCACGTTTTACCGTAATCTTCTGTTTTGTATAGATAAGGCTGATAGTCGCCCATTTTATAGCGTGTACCGGCAACGTACGCACCTCCTTTGGTGAACGGGTCAGGATCGATACTATTGATCATCATCCACTCGGGC
>CAYMYI010000146.1:0-9174 GCA_964394585.1 uncultured Roseobacteraceae bacterium | reverse complement strand
GGCGATTTTAAAGATACCATCTCTTTTGAACTATTTAACCGAGAAAAAGGGAGTGCGTGGGCAAGCCCTTTGGCTCGCCCCACAAAAGTTAACTCAAAATATGGCCCACGGTGGTACCGTTGGCACCATGGCATCGACCTAAAAATTGAACTTGGTGACCCCATTCATGCAGTATTTGATGGCGTAGTGCGGATTGCCAAATACAACCGAGGAGGCTACGGATACTACGTGATGATTCGACACGAAAACGGGCTAGAAACGCTTTATGGGCATTTAGCCAAATACAACGTGAAACCAGGCGATGTAGTAAAAGCCGGCGATGTCATTGGTTACGGCGGCAATACCGGCCGCAGTACGGGCCCTCACTTGCACTTTGAAGTGCGCTATCAAGGGCATGCGTTTGATCCTCGTCATCTGTTCGACTTTAATGATGGCGGCGGCAGGTTATACTTCCGCGATTTTGTGCTTACACCTTACCACTACAAAGGATTGATTAACGAAGCAAAAGGGCAGTATCACCGTGTTCGCAATGGCGAATCGCTTTGGGTAATCAGTCGCCGATATCGCACTCCCATTCGTCGCTTGTGCAGCTTAAACGGCATTTCTCGAAGCACAGTGCTGCGTGTAGGCAGAGTGCTACGCGTTCGGTAGTTATGCGGTTGCCGCTTGGTATGCTCCTGCAAATTCTTTGGCAAAGGCTTCGATACTCGTTGGCGTAGTATTCTCGGCGGTACGCTTGTAGTCATTCAAATAATCGCCTCTGTTCAAGCAATCGAAAAGTTCGTTATAGCCATCGGCGATAGTTTCCGGAATTCCCGCCTGCAACATGCCCTGTTTTGCTTGTTCGGGTGTAAACGGAACATATTTCAGGTCGGGTTTATGGATAGCCTCTCCCAAAACTTGGGCTATTTCTTGCATAGAGATATCGCGTTCTCCTGCTACAAAGACCGCTTCAAACCCCTTAAAATCAAGGCTTTTTAAGTGTTTTACAGCTACATCAGCAATATCGTTGGTGTGGACTACGGGCAGTTTTAAATCGGGGTGCAGCGTATAGCCAAAGAAACCCATACCCTGAATCATCCCAATATTGGCAAATAAATTTTGCATAAAAAAGCCTGCTCGAAGGGCTAGGATGTTTAATCCTGAAATAGTTTTTAAACTTTCCTCAAACTCGTGTAACCCAGAAACCGGTCCTGCCCCTTCGGGAAGATGTGCTCCATTCGAGCTAAGTACCACTACGTGCTTCACCTCGCTGTTGGCAATTGCCTCGGTAATTGCGCTGTTAATTCGCCGCTGAAAAGCTCGCCAAGGTTCTTGTAAATCCCATTTTGGGGGAATCATAGCATACACCGCTGTAGCACCCCGAAAGGCCTCGGTCAAAAAAGAAGCATCTTCTAAGTCTCCTACGGCGGCATCTGCTCCTTTATCGACGAAATGCTGCAAGCGTTCTGACTCTCTACCAATAACTCGTACGGTTTCTCCTGCTGCTAAAAGCTGTTCTGCAATGCGCGACCCTGTGTTGCCCGTTGCTCCTGTAATTACATACATAACTGTTTTTTTAGATGAATAATCGTTTAATTTCTTTTCAAAAGTATTTTTATAGTTTACTTTAGACAAGTAGTTACTTTAATTTATCTTAGTATACTTATGGATACTAATACTGAAAATCAGTTCGTTAAAAATCGTTTTCTTCCAAAAAATTTTATTTGTAGCGTAGAGCAATGCCCGGTAACTCTTACCACGGCTATCATTGGCGGCAGATGGAAGCCCCTTATCATTTTCATGATTTCGGAAGGCGTTAATCGGTTTGGTAAAATGCAACGTACCCTACCAAGTATTAGCAAAAAAATGCTTACGCAAGAGTTGCGCAACTTGGAAGAACACGGCATTATCCATCGGAAAGTATATGCAGAAGTGCCTCCGCGTGTAGAGTACAGCCTAACCGCTTGGGGCGAAGCCGCACTTCCTATTTTAAAAGCAATGGCAGCTTGGGGCAATCAGTTTCGCCACAAAGAGTTGCAAATACAAGAAGAAAGCTAGAGTTATTTTTTCGTTGGTTACGCAGCTATTCCCACAAAAACGGTAACAATCAAACGGTACTACTTGGTATAAAAACACAAATTTTAAGTAGGCTCTTAAACCTAATACCATCGGTATTGTCTAAAGAATGTTGTAATACTTTTCTGCAAGCGCACCTAATTCAATATTTTGCATGACCGTACCAATGGGACTACCAAGTATAGAACCTACTCCTGTGGAAGATAAACAGTTGCTCGAAAAATTTGCAAACCCTGATACGAAGCACTATGCCTTCAATATGCTGGTGCGCAAGTATCAAGAGCGAGTATATTGGCACATTCGCAAAATGGTGATTGACCACGACGATGCCGACGACCTCACCCAAGAAGTATTTGTGAAAGTATGGCAGAAATTGGATACATTTCGGCAAGACTCGCAACTATACACCTGGTTGTATCGCATTGCTACCAACGAGTGCCTTAACTTTTTGAAGAAAAAGAAGAGAAAATTCTTTTTACCTCTTAACGATGTAAACCAAGAACTCACTGAAAAAATTGATAATAGCCCTGCCATTTCGGGCGACGAAATACAACGTGCATTGCAAAAGGCTCTGCTGAAATTACCCGAAAAACAACGATTAGTATTTAACATGAAATACTTTGATGAAATGCCCTATAAAGATATTTCTGAAGTGTTGGGCACATCGGTTGGTGCTTTAAAGGCATCGTACCACATAGCTGTAAAAAAAATTGAAGAATATCTCAGTCAACATTAAACTTTTAAAATGTACGCTTGTCATACTTATGCTAGGCTAAACCACCAATTGCAATGAAACTTGAAGATTTCGATAAAAAAAACATTTTTGAAACTCCTGAAGGGTATTTTGAAAAACTTCCCCTACAGATTCAAAAGCGAGTAGCCTCAAAACCAGCATCACCTAAGCTGATATGGCAACCCATCGCGCTACGTGTGGGTATTCCGAGTATTGCCACCCTTGCCATTGCGCTCTTTTTATGGGTGCAATATAGCCCCGCCCCTGAAAACGAGGTACTCCCTATTACCTCGCCCGAAGAGTTTTTAGCCGAAGTAAGCCAAGAAGAAGTTGAAAACTATTTGCTTACCAGCGATATCCTCCATAGTGAGCTTGCAGAAGCAGCGTTAGAGGGCAACCTAGATTCCTACGAAATTTCCGAAGACGCCCTGAATACTACCACCATTGAAGAAGAAATTTTAGAACTTGATATAGATCTGATTGATGTACAGACCTACCTATAAACACCCATATGCTATGAAAAAACTTTGGATGATAAGCGCTTTGTTATGCGTAGGTTACCTAGCTACGGCGCAACCCGGACGATTGGAAGAACGCATTCGCGAATACAAAATGCAATATATAACGGAAACACTTGCGCTTTCGGCAGAAGACTCCGCGAAGTTTTGGCCCGTGTACGATGCCTTTGAGCAAGAGCGGATGGAAAATCGACGTGCCCAAATGCAACTCACACGGGGTATGCTTGCTAAGAGCGATGAGCAACTCAAATCAGATATAGAGCAAATGTTAGCACTACAAGAAAAAGACGCTCAAATTGCACGAAAATACTTTGAGAAATTTCAAGAAGTAATCTCCATTCGGCAAATTGCCGCCCTCTTCCAAGCTGAACAACGGCTCAAAAAAGCGCTCATCGAAAAGTTTAGTGGAGGGGGCGATAGAAGGCGTGGCAATGGCGACCGCTTCTAACTGCCCTCCAAACACTATTTGTATCATTCGTTGCGCAGTGAGTACACAGGGTTTGCCCATGCCGCTTTTAACGATTGAACACTTACGGTGAGTACAGCAATAACCAACGCTGCACCTCCTGCCATTCCAAAAACCCACCATGCCAGCTCAATACGATAAACAAAGTTTTGTAGCCATTCATTAGCGAAGTACCAAGCTAAAGGAACTGCTATCGCAAAGCCGAGCATTACTAATAGCACAAAATCTTTAGCTAACAATGCTACAATGCTGTGTGTGGAAGCTCCTAATACTTTTCGAATACCAATTTCTTTTGTGCGCTGCACAGCGGCAAAAGCGGCTAAACCAAATAATCCTAAAGAGGCAATTGCCAGGGCTATGCCGGTAAACCAGTTGAGCATTTTACCATACCGTATTTCCGTTTTATACATCCGATCAAATTCTTCTTCAAAAAACGAATACTCAAAGGGATAAGGCGATTGTGCCCGAACACTTTTCTCTAAAAACTGAAGCGTTTCCGGTAAATTTGAAGGCTGCACCTTTACCGAAAGGTAGCGGGCAAACCACGAAATAGGCTGAATAATCAGCGGTTGAATTGCCAAATGAAACGAGTGGGTGTGGTAATCTTTTACTACGCCCACCACGGTGAGGGGTTCTCTCATATACACGGACTGCCCTATGATTTCTTTGGGTGTAGTCCCAAAGGCTTTCACGGCAGTTTCGTTCAAGATGCACACGCCTTTTTCGTCGTCGTGGAACATTCTGCCTTCCAACAAAGTAATGTTGTAAGTAGTAAAGTAATCGGAATCGGCTCTAGTTTGGTAAATATTCAGTTCTTCTTCTGATGTGCTATCTTTTTGAATGGTAGAGGAGCTGGTTACCTCCGATGGCAAATCTACCGAAGCGGTAACCTGTAAAATCTCCGAGCGTTGTAACCAAGTTTCTTTAGTGGTTTTTAGGGGAAATTCCCGATCGACGCTGATGTTGATAATGTGTTCTTTTTGATATCCCAACTCCTTCTGCTGTATAAATTGAAATTGATGAAAGATGACCACACTACTGATTGCCAAAAAGATTGCCGTAGTATATTGCACTACTACCAATACACGCTGAAGCCCTAACTTCGCTCGTGGTTTTTCAGCCGATTTAAGCGTGCGAAGAGGTTGTACAGAGGAAATGACAATCGAAGGATAGCTGCCCGAAAGTATCCCAACTACCACAGCAAGCCCTATCATCAATGCTAACAAGTAGGAGTGGTCCCACAAATTCAGCGACAACGTTCTATCCAGAAGTTGTCCAAATACAGGCAGAGAAAGTTGTGTAAGGGAAAGAGCTACCAACATGGCAAGGCTTGCCACTAACACCGATTCTCCCATAAACTGCACAATAATTTGTCTTCGCTTTGCCCCAATCACTTTACGCATACCAACTTCTTTAGCTCGCTTTACCGAACGGGCAATCTCTAAATTCATATAATTAATGCATGCTAACAGCAGAATAATAATAGCCACCCATCCAAATAAACGAACATATGTGGGGTTTCCCTTTAAACCTACATCAAAGTTAGCTTCGGTAAACAAATGATACTCGCTAAGTGGTTTAGCAATGTAGCTTACTTCCCAATAGCGTCCTAGGTCTTCATTTTGGTTCACATACTTTTCAGCCAACTGCGATAGCTTTTCTTGTAGCCTTTGAGAGCTACTTTCTTTATGTACTTTGCAAAACAAATTATAAGCACTGTTGCCCCAATCTTGCGCGGCTACGCCTTCGTCGAACTGTTTGTCGGTAGAAAAGCTAATAATGTATTCAAACTGCAAGGTAGAGTGTAGTGGTATATCTTCCAGAACACCTGTAACGATAAGCGTTTGATCGTTGTTAAGTAAAACTTCTTTTCCCATAGGGTTTTCTCCTTCAAATAGTTTGTCGGCGAAGCGTTGGGTAAGTACAATCTGATTGGCGCTGTTCAGTGCTGTGGCAGGTGTTCCCTCGGCAAACCGAAACGAAAACAGTTCAAAGAAGTAAGGGTCGGCATAAAGGCCTCGCTCGTAAAAGCCATACGAAGCACTCCCTATTAATTGCCTGCGCTCGGCAACTAACGTGGTTTGGGCAACTTCGGGAATTTCAGCGCGCATCGCAATGGAAAGACCGCAAGGAACTACCGAAAACAAGTCCGTTCCCATAAACATATTGCCTTTTTGTTGTTGGTACACCTTATAGACTTGTTCACTTTCATCATGAAACTGATCGTATGAAAGTTCATGCTGAACATACAAGAAAATGGTAAGAAAACAGGTGATACCTAACGCAAGCCCACCTATATTAATTGCCGCATAGAGCCGCTGCTTTAGCAAACTCCGCCATGCTATTTTGAAATAATTTTTGAACATTTCTTTAAAAGATTTTAAACGTGAAGGAGTAAAGCGAGGAGTGAAAAAACAGAGATAGGAATTAATCAAACCCAAGAAGAATTGCACAAATTTGTATATAGGCTCAATAAGCTATTGTCTAGTTGGTGTTTTACCAAACAATCTGTGCTCGCTGCTCTTGAAGTTAGCAATTAAACCAAACGCCCCCACTTACCTATTTAGTGGGGGCATTTTTATATTATATCTGGAATTTTTCTTTGATATTTTCGGTAACTACCTGCCCATCAAACAGATGGATGATACGGTGGCTGTAGTTGGCATCGGTAGGTGAGTGAGTTACCATCACGATGGTAGTACCTGCTTTGTTTAATTCGGTCAGAAGGTTCATAACTTCTTCCCCGTGTGCCGAGTCGAGGTTCCCGGTAGGCTCATCGGCAAGAATCAGCTTAGGTTCTGCAATTACAGCACGGGCAATGGCGACACGCTGCTGCTGTCCGCCGGAAAGCTGCTGGGGAAAGTGGTTACGCCGGTTCATAATATTCACTCGCTCTAAAGCGGCTTCAACCCGTATCTTGCGTTCTTTGCTAGGAACGTTTAGGTACAGCAGCGGCAGTTCTACGTTTTCGAATACGGTTAACTCATCGATCAGATTAAAGCTTTGGAAAATAAAACCGATGTTTCCTTTTCGCATTTCCGAACGTTTGTGCTCGGAGTACTTGGCTACGTCGGTTCCTAAGAAATGGAATTCTCCGTGTGTTGGGTTATCGAGCAACCCTAATATATTTAGCAAGGTAGACTTTCCACAGCCTGAAGGGCCCATGATAGAAACAAACTCTCCCTCTTTAATCTCAACATTTACATTATTAAGCGCCGAAGTTTCTACATCTTCAGTGCGATAGATTTTCATTAGGTCTTTCGTACGAATCATGACTTTTAGGTTTTTGGATAAAAAATTTAAATGGGTTTAGTTAGTGTTATTTTATTTTTTCAAGACGAGTACCTCGTTATCGCCAAAGTGCTCGTAAGAAGAGGTAATCACTCGTTCACCTGCTTCTAACCCTTCGATGACTTCAAAGTAGTTTGGGTTACGCCTGCCTATCCGAATTTCTCTTTTTATGGCTTTTTCGCCGGTTTCGTCGAGCACATACACCCAATTACCGCCGGTATCGGAGTAGAACCCGCCTACCGGTAGCAAGGTAGCTTGGGCAGAACTCCCCAACTCTAACCGAATACGCACAGATTGCCCTGGCTTTAGATCGTCGGGTTGATTCCCCACAAAGTCCATATCTACGGCAAACGTACCTTCTGAAACCGTAGGGTACTTCTTGGAAATTCTTACTTGCCAGGTTTGCCCATTGTGTGGAAAACTACCTTGTTGCCCTACATCGATGCGGGTGAGGTACAGCTCATCGATGCGGACACGCACTTTAAACCGGTCGATGATATCGACTTGCCCTAAGCGTTGTCCTGTCGTAATCGACTCTCCTATTCTGATTTCGGGTGTGGTTAACTGCCCTGCAATAGGCGCACGGATAATGAGGTTATCGAGAATGTTACCCACTGCTTCTAAACTTTTAAGCATGCGGTTTTGCTGGAAATCGAGCTGGCTCATTTGCGTTACCATAGCGATAGAATCACGGCGATAGCGCGTATACATTAACTCTTTACGTTTAAGGTTGTACTCGTACTGCTCTTTGACTTCTTCGTAATCGCGATAGGGCACCATTTTTTTCTCGGCAAGCTCTTTCAAACGTTTGTACTGCGGTCCCCATAACTCTAAGTTATACTCAATTTCTGCTAAGTTTCTCCGCAAGTCGAGGTCGTTTTGTTGTAATGAAAGCCGCGTTTGACGGGTAGTGTTGATCTGTTCGTAGAGTGCTGTTTCACGATTCATTACAGTAAGCTCCAAATTTGAATTGGAAAGCATCATTACAGTATCACCTTTATTCACCATAGCCCCAGATTCTCGCACTATACTCTTCACAATGCCACTTTCTATGGCATCTATGTAGAAAGTTTCGATGGGTTGTACAGTACCCGTACGCGGAATAAACTCCTGAAACGTATCGTATTTAACCAATGAGATAGTAATCTTATCGCGCTCAACATTGAGTTTAGAGCGACGATCGGCAAGTAAAAAATTGTATACTATAACGGAGAGTACTATTACGGCAGCCCCAATCCCTGCGATTTTTTTAGGATGCCATTTTTTCTTCTCTATCTTTCGATCCATACCCATAGTTGTGTCCATTTTGTTGAGGGGGTTTTAGTTTTTTCATGATTTAGCAATTATTCCATTTGCGAACAATGTGCCACTTCATAATATACTGAATATCAATATTTTATTTCCAAAATTTAGGCTTGTGGTTGGTCGCTCACGCTCAAAAACGTTCGCTAGCGGGCAATACGCTTCAGTAAGGATAAAATTCGATATTAGAGTATCATCGCTGGCAAAAAAGGGAAATTTACAATGCCCGCAGAGTTCTTTATATTACGTACTACTTTAAAGCCTATTCACTTTTTTTGATTGCAAGCTGTATGGGAAAAACGGTACATAAAACAGGAAAAATCTTAATTGTTGATGATAACGAAGATCTTCTAAAAGCTGCGCGCTTATTTTTAAAGCGTCATTTTTTGCAAGTCGATACGGAGAAAAACCCCGAAGCTATTCCCGATGTGATTACCCATGATGCATACGATGTAATTATGCTCGATATGAACTTTACCAAAGATGTAAGTAGCGGGCACGAGGGTTTCTTATGGCTCGATCGCATCTTGCGTATAGACCCCGCCGCCGTTGTAGTGATGATTACCGCCTACGGTGGCGTCGATATCGCCGTGCGGGCAATTAAAGAGGGGGCAACCGATTTTATCTTAAAACCCTGGGAAAACGAAAAACTATTGGCAACACTAAACGCTGCCATGCAACTGCGAAAATCGCGCATGGAGGTGGATACCCTCAAATCGAGGCAAAAGCAATTACAAGCTGATTCGGACCACAAATTTCAAGACATCATTGGGCAAAGCCCTTCAATGATGAACGTATTCAATACC
>CAYMYI010000145.1:0-9208 GCA_964394585.1 uncultured Roseobacteraceae bacterium | reverse complement strand
AATGGTATCCAAATTGAATTCTGAAAAAATCGGAAGATTTTTACCAGGGCTAACAAGTGCGTATAGATAGTAAAATGCCATGTAAAAAATTAATTCAGACGTTTAGTCAGGCGAAAATACAGAATATGCCCTTATTTTGGTAAGATATCCCCCGTCGCTTCCTGCTCTATACAGAAAGAAAAACCACCGCTCCCCCAAACAGATAAGCGGTGGTTTGCTTTGCTTGCCCTAAGAAGGCTTATCGTAATGCCCTTTTGAGCACATCTTCAAAATATTCTGCATAGTAAGGCGTAATCCCTTCTTTGGTGTAATCGGGTAGTTCATCAAAATCTTTCTGATTGGCTTTCGGGAAAATCAATTCTTTGATTCCCACACGGCGAGCCGCAATGGTTTTTTCGCGGACTCCCCCAATAGGCAGTACTTTGCCGGTAAGGGTAAGTTCGCCGGTCATCCCGATATCGCGACGAATCGGCCGGTTGGTGGCAAGTGAGTACAATGCCAATGCCATGGTAATCCCTGCCGAAGGGCCATCTTTCGGGGTTGCTCCTGCTGGAATATGCAAGTGTACTCGGTGGTTATCGAAATAGGTACGCACTGCTACAGGCTGATCTTTCTGGCTCCCTAAGAATGCCTGCACATACGAGTGCGCAATGCTTGCCGATTCTTTCATAACGTCGCCGAGTTGCCCTGTGAGTTTCAAGCCTCCATTTTCATGTTCCACGCTGTTGGCTTCAATGTATAGCGTTGCCCCTCCCATGGCTGTGTAAGCTAGTCCTAGCGCAACACCGGGTAAATCTTCCTGATACAACTCTTCGGTAGAAAAAATAGGCTTGCCCAAAAACTTCTCTAGGTTTTTCAGCGATACCTTAAAATAGCGTTGTTTTCCTTCAGCTTGCTTGAGGGTAACTTGCCGCATAATCTTTTTAATCTGATTTTCCAGATTCCTCACTCCTGCTTCGCGGGCATATCCTTCTACAATTTGGCGCAACGCCGGTTCCGAAATCTGAATTTCCTTTACAGTAAGCCCATGCTCTTTCCGTTGCTTGGGCACTAAGTATTTCTTGGCAATTTCTACTTTTTCCTCTGTGATGTAGCCTGGTAATCGGATAATTTCCATGCGGTCGAGCAAAGGTCCGGGGATGGTATCGAGTTGGTTCGCCGTCGCGATAAACAATACGTTGGACAAATCGAAGCGCACATCGAGAAAGTGATCGAGAAATGAGTTGTTTTGTTCAGGGTCGAGCACTTCAAGCAAAGCCGATGCAGGGTCGCCTTGATAACTTTTGCCCACTTTATCGAGCTCGTCGATCATCACTACGGGGTTCGCGCTGCCCGTTCTGCGCAGACTTTCAATGAGTTTGCCCGGCATAGCCCCAATGTATGTACGGCGATGTCCTTTAATTTCAGCTTCATCGCGCATCCCTCCTACTGAAAAGCGATAGAACTTACGATTTAACGCTGCTGCGATTGATTTTCCAATCGATGTTTTGCCCACTCCCGGAGGACCCACTAACAAAATATTATTTCCGGTCAGACTCCCCTTTTTCACTAAGGTGCTGATAAACTGTAAGATGGTCATTTTTACATCTTTCAGCCCGTAATGGTCGGCGTCGAGGATTTCGCGTGCTTTTTGAATGTCGAGTGTATCTTGGGTTTGAATCCCCCAGGGCAATTCTGTTAAAATTTCGAGATAGTTTCGGCTTACGTTATATTCAGGGGAAATCGGTTCGAGCATTTGCAACTTCTGCAACTCATCGTTCACAACTTTTTGAGCTTCTTCAGTGAGTTCCAATTTTTTTAAGCGTTCCTGAATTTTTTCAATTTCAGCCGATTTATCGTCTTTTTCAATCCCTAATTCTTTTTTAATCACTTTGAGTTGTTCGCGCAAGAAAAACTCTTTTTGCTGGTGGTTCACTTTCTCATCAATCTGTCGGCGGATGCTTTCCTGAATTTTGGTGAGTTCAATTTCTTCTTTGAGCGCCAGCAACAACTTATTTCCCCGCTCTTGCAAATCGAATGCTTCTAAGATTTCTTGCAAGCGTTTTGCTTCGAGCGAAAGCATAGAGGCGATTACGTCCATCAGCAGCCCTGGTTTATCGAGGGAAATGTGCGAAAGCAACATTTTGAGCTGTTCTTGAAACATGGGGTTGAGTTTCAACAACTCTCGCGCCGACGACATAATTGCCATGGCATAAGCACGTTGTTCTTCGTTAGGCTTATCGGTCGGGTCGTAATGATACGTTACATGTGCCTTTAGTAGCGAGTCTTGGCGTTTTACTCGCAAAACTTTAAAGCGATGCAACGATTGGGCAAACACCTGAATGGTATCTTCGGCAAGTGGCTCTACTCGAAAGATTTTCATGACCGTACCCACTCTGTAGACGGGCTTGTCGAATAAATCTTCTTGTTTAGCTTCTTGAGTAAGCACTACGCCTATATGGTTTTGGTGGTGTTCCTTTGCCTCGCGGATGGCTTTCACATATTCTTTCCCATTGAGAATGAGCGGCACAGAAATACCAGGAAATACGGGTCGTTCGCGCAAGGGAATCAGAGGAAGTTGCTTAGGGAGTATGCCAGAAACCACCACCAAATCGCTCGATGAATTCGATATTTCGGGGTTTTCTTGTACGATGTCAGCATTTTCCGTTTCGTCGGTTTGCAGGGATTCCTCCTCCATTTCATTTTCTATTTCGAAGTTATCGTTCATAGTACATGGTTGCTTTTAGGGTGATTGCAGTGTGTTTTCGCTACAAAACAAACTATCATTTTTTGCCCCAATTGCAAAAGTGAAACCATGTTTGGTTTATGCCACTGTGGCGCATATTTTGGCTTTTCAGATGCCAGAATGGCGGCATACTTTCTACAAAGCTCCTGCGTTTAGATTTTATTTAGCGTATTTTATATATCTATGAAACCTACCTTCATCTTTTTTGCCTTATTTTCATTTTATGGCACATACGGGCAAACCATTAGTAGAACAGATACGCTCCCTTCAGGAGAAATCATGCTACACCAAGAAATCCTCATTGAAAAACCCGTAGAGTTGGTGTGGCAAGCCTTTACGCAACCCCACCATTGGCAGCAATGGGTTACCCCTGTTGTAGCGATTGATTTTAAAATCAACGGAACTATCCAATCGCATTACGATGCCACAGCAACCATTGGCGACTCAGGCACCATCGTGCTTCATATTCCTTTTTACATTCCTGAAAAACAAATTGTAATGCAGGCAGAGCTTTCAAACAGTTTTCCTGCTTTTATGAAGGCCGAAGAGAAAAACCTATATAGCGTATACCACTTTGAACAACTTACGCCTACTCAAACCAAGCTAACGCTCTATGGAATTGGTTATAAAAATGAAGAAAAATGGCAGAAACTTCTTTCGTTTTTCATTCAGGGGAATGAACAGACGCTGCATACTTTGAAGTCGTACTTAGAGGGGCTATAAAGAAGGAAAAGATGCCCGGCACGTGCATTACCTGGCACCTTTCTGCTGATATACCGAGCTATTGCAAACGGAAATGAATTGGGATGATGAGGCGCTGGCGAACGGGAACACCTCGCTGCCGGGCTGGCACCCACGGTTTACTCAGTTTTATAACGCGTAGGGCTTCTTCGTCGCAGCCTGCACCGATGCCCCGCACTGCTCGAATATCGCTAAGCGTTCCATCTTTTTCTACAATAAACTGCACGAATACTTTCCCCTCTACTCCGGTGCGTTTTGCTTGTTTGGGGTAGTGGATATTCTGAGCGATAAATTGCAAAAAGGCAGGCATCCCTTCTTGGGGTTGTGCCGATACTTCGGCAATTACTACCGGGGCTTCTTCCACTTCTTCTTCTTCGAAGTCCTCGCCAATTTCAGGTTCGGGAGGTAGCAGGTCGTCGATATCTTCTACCTCAAACGTAATTTCAATATCCGCTAAATCTTCTTCGGTTTCCGTTTCTATAATTTTGGGCTGCAATTTTGATTTCGGCGGTTCGGGGGGCTTCTGTTCGGTAATTTGGGTAATCATGGTATCGATGGGCGCAGGCTCTAGCGAGCCCAAATCGATAATTTCTTGAGGCCCATAGGTTTTCCACTCAAACGCTACGAGGGTAATTCCGAGGCTTATGATGAGCCCTATTTGAAAGCGTAGCCCCACATGTTTGCTCCATCCATTTTGTTTGGTTTTCATAGATAATACATTTTTAAGTAAAGAATCTTTCCCATCATAATGTAATATTGCCAAAAAGTTACAGCCACTTGCACATGCCGGAGAGAGAACCTAGCCCTTATGCCATCTATTTTTAAAGGAGGCATCGCAAATCCATCACATTTTTTTCAACTTTGCATTTCACTTTATTTTTTATGCTATGCGACAACGATTGTTACGAGAGGGTGCCAGCGAACTGAGCTACGAAATCAGAGGGATTGTACGAAAAGCCGAACAACTCCAAGCGCTTGGGCACACCATTTATTGGGAAAATATTGGCGACCCCATCCAGAAAAACGCCCAAATTCCAACTTGGATGAAAGATATCATCGCTGAGTTGATGCAAGAAGACGACACCTATGGGTATTGCCACTCGAAAGGGATTTTGGAAACGCGGGAGTTCTTAGCTAGCCTAAATAACGCCAAAGGTGGGGTACAAATCACAGCGGAAGATGTGCTGTTTTTTAATGGTTTAGGCGATGCCATTTCGAAACTTTACCAGTTTATTGTGCCCACTTCGCGCATTATTGGGCCATCGCCGGCATACTCTACACACTCTTCGGCTGAGGCGGCACATGCCAACCACCACCCGCTTACCTACCAGCTAGACCCTAACCAGCATTGGTACCCCGATATGGACGACCTCCGCATGAAAGTGAAATACAACCCAAATATCGTGGGGATTCTGATTATTAATCCGGATAACCCTACCGGTATGGTGTACCCTAAAGAGATTTTAGAAGAAATGGTGGCGCTTGCGCGCGAATACAACCTTTTTTTGGTGAGTGATGAAATTTACCTGAACATCACTTACAACGGTGCTGAGGCGTGCTCACTCGCTGAAGTAATTGGTGATGTCCCCGGTATTGCCCTCAAAGGGATTTCGAAGGAGTTTCCGTGGCCCGGTTCGCGTTGCGGATGGATGGAGTATTATAACCGCAACCAAGACCCCGAATTTGCTACACTTTGCGCTACATTAGATAATGCTAAAATGATTGAGGTATGCTCTACGAAATTACCCCAAAAGGCAATTCCTCGGATTATGCGCAACCCTCAATATGCTGCCTACCAGCAACAGCGTAACCATGAAATTGGAAGGAGAAGCAAAATTATTACAGAAATCCTCAGCGAAGTTCCCTTCCTTAAGTTCAACGAAACCTTCGGTGCTTTTTACAATACCATCATTTTCGAAGAAGGCGTACTGCAAGAAGGGCAGCACTTGCGTATTGAAGACCCACACGCCGAAAAGCTTTTGCAAACGTGGTTAGCTAGTGAAGAAAATATGGCGCTCGATAAACGCTTTGTATATTACTTACTGGCAGCTAAAGGCGTTTGTGTGGTTCCCATCTCTTCGTTTTGTTCTGAGCTCAGCGGATTCCGAGTTACTTTACTCGAAGAAAACGAAGCGTTGCTCAAGGAAACGTTTTGCCGCATTCGGGATGCGGTAAACGAGTTTGTAACAAGTTTGGAAACCGTTTCGGTATAATATTTAGGTTGCCTAACAAGAAAGGCTATCAGGTACATCTGATAGCCTCTTGTTTCTTTAACCTTAAAGAACCGTATATTCTATTCATATGGAATCAATCGGAAATCAAGATTGATACTCTCTACAAAGTCTTTCCCGGATTCTTCCATGTCAATGTCATCTCGCTGGTATTTCCAGTTAACAACCACTTTACCCTGCCCACTTTCTACATAGTCTTCCATCATCTCGAGCATATCATAAAAACATTTGGAAGACGCCGTGTTGAAATAGTTCATATCAAAGTTGAACGTAACGGTGCGTCCCGGGGTTGCTAGGTACTCTTCTAACCATGCGAAAATGGGATCGAAGAATTCATCGGTATATTCGTGGTAAGAAGCCCCAGAGATAGTAAGCGTATCTTTATCGGGATCGAAGAATACCTCAGGCACAAACTCTTGCCCTTCTATATGAAATTTATCCATACTGTTTTATCTAGTAGTTTTTAATTAGGTTGAAGTTATAAAATCATCTATTCTAAATCAAAAAAGGTTCACGAAGTAGAAGGTTCTTCCATCATTTGTTGTAAAATTTTCACAGCTGCTTCTGCAATAACAGTCCCCGGTCCAAAAATGCCACTTGCTCCGGCTTTGTACAAGAAGTCGTAATCGGTATGAGGGATGACACCTCCTACAACCACCATGATGTCGTCGCATTCAATTTTTTTAAGCTCTTCAATGAGTTTAGGGACAAGGGTTTTGTGCCCTGCAGCAAGAGTAGAAACACCAATGAGGTGAACGTCGTTTTCGGCCGCTTGGATGGCAACTTCTTGAGGGGTTTGGAACAGAGGGCCCATGTCAACGTCAAAACCCAAATCGGCAAAACTCGTGGCGATTACTTTCGCACCTCGGTCGTGTCCATCTTGCCCCATTTTGGCAATCATGATACGTGGCCTTCTGCCTTCTAGCTCAGCAAACTGATTGGCAAGCGCTTGCGCTTTTTTGAAGCTCTCGTTGTCTTTTGCTTCGGCAGCATATACCCCCGAAATAGTTTGGGTTACTGCTTGGTGGCGTTGGAACACTTTTTCGAGTGCCGAGGAAATTTCCCCGAGCGTAGCGCGGTGGCGTGCAGCTTCTACAGCCAATGCTAGTAAGTTATCGTCGTCTTTTTGAGCATTTGCCGTTCCTTTTTGCTTGCGCTCAGCACAGGCGGTAAGGGCTTGCAAGGCTCGCATCACATCCTCTTCGTTACGTTGCTCGCGAAGTTTTTGCAGCCTTTCTAACTGTTTCTCTCGTACTGCTTGGTTATCTACTTCGAGTAACTCAATCTCTGTTGGTTCCGGCGCTTTAAATTGGTTGACTCCAACGATTACATCTTTCCCCGAGTCTATACGAGCTTGTTTACGAGCCGCTGCTTCTTCAATACGCATCTTAGGCAAGCCATTTTCAATTGCTTTGGCCATCCCGCCAAGTTCTTCTACTTCCTCTATTAAATGCCACGCTCTTTGGGCAAGCTCGTTCGTAAGCGATTCCACGTAGTAACTTCCTGCCCAGGGGTCTACGGCTCGCGTAATTTCCGTTTTCTGCTGTAGGAACTTCTGAGTATCGCGGGCAATTTTTGCAGAAAAATCGGTAGGGAGGGCAATGGCTTCGTCGAGGGCATTGGTATGCAACGATTGCGTATGCCCCAACGCGGCGGCTAAGGCTTCGGCGCAAGTTCGAGCCACGTTATTGAAAGGATCTTGCTCGGTGAGCGACCAACCCGAGGTTTGGCTGTGGGTACGCAAAGCCATCGACTTAGGGTTTTTGGGGTTAAACTGTTTCACAATTTTTGCCCATAGCATACGAGCAGCCCTCATTTTGGCAATTTCCATAAAGTGGTTCATGCCGATCGCCCAAAAGAATGAAAGGCGTGGTGCAAATGCATCGATATCCATACCAGCGGCAAGTCCGGTTCGAATGTACTCTAGCCCATCGGCAAGCGTATAGGCGAGTTCCAAGTCGTTGGTAGCGCCTGCTTCTTGCATGTGATACCCACTGATGCTAATCGAGTTAAATCGAGGCATTTTGCGCGAAGTATAAGCAAAGATATCGGCTATAATTTCCATGCTTGGCCTTGGCGGATAGATATAAGTATTGCGCACCATAAATTCTTTGAGGATATCATTCTGGATGGTTCCCGAGAGTTGTTCGGGCGTAACGCCTTGCTCTTCAGCGGCTACAATGTAAAATGCCATTATGGGGAGTACGGCACCATTCATGGTCATAGAAACCGACATCTGATCGAGTGGAATTTGATCAAACAGAATTTGCATATCGAGCACGGAATCGATTGCCACGCCAGCCTTTCCTACGTCGCCTTCTACGCGTGGGTGGTCGGAGTCGTACCCGCGATGCGTTGCCAAATCAAAGGCTACAGAAAGCCCTTTTTGACCTGCCGCTAAATTTCTGCGATAAAATGCGTTGGATTCTTCGGCAGTGCTAAAGCCAGCGTATTGGCGGATTGTCCAAGGGCGGAGCACATACATGCTCGAATAAGGACCTCTTAAATATGGGGGAATCCCTGCGACAAAATGTCGCTGTGCTAAGGCTTCTACATCGGTGGCATTGTAAGTGGGTTTTATCAAGATATTTTCAGGGGCTTGCCAAGTATTTTCGCTTACCGATGGATGGGTTTTAGTAAAGGAATATTCTACTAACTTTTCAAAGGAAATTTCTCGGAGTTGTAAAGATTTCATGGCTTGCATAAAGGTCTTAGTCCATCAAATAAAATGTACATGCATTTCAGGTAGGCTACGTACACTAGCTTGTTTGCGATTATCAGATAAATGTGAACACAAAAACGTGTTTGCGCATGCCACAAACATGGCAGAAAACTCATTTACTGATAAGCCTAAATTACAGAAACTGCTATAACTATTCGTAAAAAAAGAATAATTTTAGTGAGTGATTTACAGAAATCGCTACTATTGTTCTACATAAAATAACCTGTGCGTTACCAAAGATTTTTTAATAATTGGTTTGGTTCGCTTATTTTGCATTTAAATAAAAGTTAAACGCTCATTTGTAAAACAATCTAATCTCATGGCTGGTAAAATCGATTTGGTAATGTTGGTGGACGATAACGATACCGACAACTTTATAAACAAGCGGATTATTGAACTAACAAAGTTTGCCCCTAACATTGAAATTAAGAATTCAGGAAAGAGTGCTTTGGAGTATCTCGAAAAAAACAAGAATAACAACAGTAAACTACCCGACCTTATTTTCCTAGACATCAACATGCCTATTGTCGATGGATTCGTATTTTTGTACGAGTTTGAAAGCTTTCCGGAAAATGTGAAAGAAAAGTGCAAAGTGGTGATTCTTTCGAGCTCTGATAATAAGCGCGATATTGATAAAATCGTGAATAACAACTATGTTATCAAGTTTATCACCAAACCACTTACGGAAGAAGAACTTGACAAGGTAAAAGCATTGGTGTAACTTCATTTCAACTACCAGCCAAGCTCATTTAATTACAAACACTCCCTCCTTTATAGTGGCTGCCCTTT
>CAYMYI010000144.1:0-9228 GCA_964394585.1 uncultured Roseobacteraceae bacterium | reverse complement strand
TTGGAAGCGGTAGCTACCGGGAACGTAGCTCAAATTGCATGGTTTAGAGATGGAGAACTGATTGAAGGTGCCACCGGGTTCAGCCTAACGATTGACCGATCTGGCAGCTATCAGGCATTGGTACAGACCTCGGGAGGATGCCAGCGCTATTCTACACCAAAAGTGATGACTATTACCGCATTGCCCAACGATTTTGAAGAAGGTACGCTACACGTTTATCCAAACCCTACGGCTTACCAACTCAAGGTTGCCTTCCCTTCTGTGCAACGAGAAATCAACCTTACGCTAAGAACCGCAGACGGGAAACAGGTACTCAATACCTTCTATGAGCGTGCAGACCATATTTTGCTAAATGTAGAAGGGTTGCCTAGTGGGATGTATCTGCTCGAAATCCAGACCGAACAAGGGCATGTATTGCGTAAGATAGAGAAGCGTTAACACCATACCGTTTCTGATAAAATTAGAAGGCAATTCTTAATGGGTAGAACTGCCTTTTTTTCAAAAAGAAAAAAGCGACACTCTGCATCGAATATCGCTTTCTTTTTGGAATGGACTGATACGCTTAGTAATCTCCAAGAGTTTCTTCAAGTTGGGCAAGGGCGCGTGTGGCTTCCTCGTCGTTTGGCGCTACGCCGTGCCATTTGTGGGTGCCCACCATAAAATCGATGGGGTAGCCCATTTCTGTATGCATCACAATAAGTACTGGTTTACTTTGCCCACATAAACTTTGGGCTTTTGCTACCGTAGCATCCAACTCGTTCATATCGTTGCCATTGCAGGTAAGCACTTCCCAACCAAACGAAGCATAGCGCTCTCCGATACCTTTTACCGACATCACTTCTTCGGTAGGGCCATCAATTTGCTGCCCGTTGTAGTCGATGAATGCGATTAGGTTATCCACTTTTTGGTGGGTGGCAAACATAGCTGCCTCCCAAATTTGACCTTCTTGTTGTTCGCCATCGCCCATGAGGACGTACACTTTGCGGTCGTCGTTGCTGAGTTTTTTACTGAGCGCTGCACCAATTGCTACCGAAAGTCCTTGCCCTAGCGATCCGGACGCCATGCGAACCCCCGGAAGGTGCTCATATGGTGTGGGATGCCCCTGCAAGCGAGAGTCAATTTTGCGGTGTGTGGCAAGTTCTTCGGTGGAAAAATAGCCTGAACGAGCCAATACACTATACCAAACTGCGGAAATGTGCCCGTTAGACAGAAAGAAAATATCTTCGCCAACCCCATCCATATTAAAATTGGGGTCGTGTTTCATCACTTTAAAATACAATAAGGTGAAGAGGTCAGCGCATCCTAAAGCCCCTCCTGGGTGTCCATTTCCGGCACCGTGTACCATCCGGATTACGTCGCGGCGCACTTGCGAGGCAATGCGCTCAAGTTCTTGAATATCAGCCATGGCTAAAAAATTAAAAATCAGTTCTAATAAATTGAAAAGGTAAAGCGTATGCAACGCTTTTACAAAACTAACAGAAAAGGAACGAACTCTACAGTTTCTGCGCCAATGCACTCTACTTTTCTATTGGCAGAAGTAACACTTTCTAAACAAGAGAAGTAGCGAGGGTTTGCTAACTTACCCTAAGTTGTAAAATGTATGTACCCTCTGTACATTCGGGGCATATTACAACAAAACTTATGTTTATATAAACCATAAAATATTTATGAAACAACTACATTTTTTCTCCATTTTGTTTTTGTGGTTGGCGCTCTTTACACAGAGTGCTTGGGCGCAAAGATCGAATGAAGGCCTTTTTATCGACCTTGATTTATTAAAAGAAATGAAAGCGCGCAGCATTGGCCCGGCCGGGATGAGTGGACGCGTTACGGCAATTGATGCCGTGTATGAAAATCCCGATATTATCTACGCGGGGACTGCTTCTGGCGGTTTGTGGAAATCGACCAGTGGCGGAATGGAATGGATGCCCATTTTTGATACTTTACAGGTAGCCTCTATCGGATCTATCTCTATTTATCAGAAAAACCCCGATATTATTTGGGTAGGCACCGGCGAAGGAAACCCACGCAATAGCCAAACCAATGGGTACGGGGTGTATCGTAGTTTGAATGGCGGTAAAACGTGGGAGTACATGGGGCTCGGCGATACGCGCAACATCCATCGTATTATTGTTCATCCCGAAAATCCGGAGGTAGTGTTCGTAGGAGCACAAGGCCCTGCTTGGGGCGATACTGAATGGCGTGGGGTGTTCAAAACCACAGATGGAGGCAAAACATGGAATAAAATTTTATATCGAAATAACCGAACCGGTGTAGGCGATATGGTGATGGACCCGACCAACCCCAACAAACTGATTGTGGGCATGTGGGAGTTTCGCCGTTGGCCATGGAAATTTAAATCGGGTGGCGAAGGCTCTGGCATGTTCGTAACGCACGATGGCGGCGCTACATGGGAGCAACGCACCGAGAAAGACGGGCTGCCCAAAGGAGATTTAGGAAGAATGGGGTTAGCAATTTCTAACAGCAGCCCTCATGTAGTGTATGCGCTGATTGAGTCGAAACAAAATGCACTCTATCGCTCAGAAGAGGGGGGCTTTACCTGGGAAAAAATTTCGGATAAAGACGACATCGGAAATCGACCGTTTTATTATGCTGATATTTTTATAGATACTCAGAACGAGAATCGGGTGTTTACCCTCTATTCTCTGGTAGGAATGAGCGAAGATGGCGGTAAAACCTTTGAAACGTTGTTGCCATATTCGGGCGTACACCCCGACCACCACGCCTGGTGGCAGCATCCTACCCAGCCTAACTTAATTTACGAAGGGAATGATGGCGGGATGAATATTTCGCGCGATCGGGGGAAATCGTGGCGATTTATCCCCAACCTTCCCCTTGCTCAGTTTTACCATATCAACTACGATATGGATATCCCCTACAACGTAATGGGAGGTATGCAAGATAATGGCTCATGGGTAGGCCCCGCTTATGTTTGGAAAAGTGGAGGAATCCGCAACGACTTGTGGCAAGAAGTTGCCTTTGGCGATGGGTTCGATGTAATCCCCGATTCAAGCGATATGGAAAACACGATTTACGCCATGTCGCAAGGAGGATATTTGCAGCGTATCAACAAGAAAACGGGCTATCGCAAACTCATTGTACCGGTACACCCGGAGGGCACTCGCCTGCGTTTTAACTGGAATGCGGCTTTTGCACACGATCGGTTCGATAAGACCACGATTTACTATGGCTCGCAGTTTGTCCACAAAAGTACCAATCGTGGTGAAACTTGGGAAGTAATTTCCCCCGACCTCACTACTAACGATACCCTCAAGCAACGCGAAATGATGGAAACCGGGGGACTTACTTACGACGTAACCCAGGCAGAAAACCACACAACCATTTTGGCAATTGAACAAAGCCCACTCAATAAAGATGTGTTGTGGGTCGGTACCGACGATGGCAACCTGCAGGTTACGACCGATGGCGGCAAAACGTGGAACAATGTAGTAAAACGCCTATCCGGATTGCCCGCAGGTAGCTGGATTCCACAAATTGTGGCATCTACGTATAACGAGGGCGAAGCCTTTGTGGTAGCAAACGATTACCGCCGCCATAATTACGAGCCATATGTGTACCACACCGCCGATTTTGGCAAATCGTGGAAACGCTTAACTACTAGCCAACAAGTATGGGGGCATACGCATGCAATTGCCCAAGACCCCATAGAACCCAATTTATTGTTCTTAGGAGCTGAAGATGGATTATATCTTAGTTTTAACGGAGGAAAAGATTGGGAAAAATGGACACATGGCTTCCCAACAGTGCCTACAGTCGACCTTAAAATTCATCCGAGAGAACACGATTTGGTAATTGGTACCTTTGGCAGAGCCGCCTACATCCTCGACGATATCCGCCCACTCCGTGCCATTGCCAAGCAAGGGGCATCTTTACTTGGGAAAGATTTTGTAGCGTTTGAACCACCTACCGCTTACCAAGCCGAATACCTACAAGCCGCTGGAATGCGCTTTGCTGCCGATGCTGAATTTACCGGCGAAAATCGCCCTTACGGTGCCATGCTAAGTTTCTATGTGAAAAAAGATGGAACCGAAAAAGAGAATGGTAAAGAGGAAACCACTGAAAAAGAAGGCAATAAAAAGAAAGGGCAAAAAGTAAAAATCGAGGTGTTAAATGCCAATGGTAATGTGGTACGTACCATGACCCACAAACCAAAAAGTGGTTTGAATCGGATTCAGTGGGATATGCAAGCAACCGGAGTGAGATACCCCGGCAGCCGTAAACCCAAACCCGATGCCGATGAACCGGGTAATGGCCCATGGGTACTTCCCGGTACGTATCAAGTGAAATATACTTACGGAGAGGTTACCCAAACGGTATCCCTAAACATCGAAGCAGACCCACGCATGGAAATGAGCGAAGCAGATATGAAAGCGCATTATGATTTAGTGCAAGGCTTTTTGCAAAAAGTTGCTGTGGTTACGAAAGCTACCGATCAAATTGCCGAAGCACGCGAAACACTTGCTATGGTGAAGAAACTGATGGATAATGCCAGCGAAGAACAGCCTCAAGCCGATGAAGCAGAGGAGCCTCAAACCGAGGAGAACCCTATGAAGACGTTAAAAGAACTACATAAAAAAACCGAAAAGCGGTTGACTGAAATTCGGGAAATGATTCTTTCAAAAGAAAAAGTACAGGGTATTTACCGCGACCCTACGATTGTATCGGCTCGGATTGGCTCGGCGAGAGGGTTAATTTCTACCCGTGGCAGTGTAAACCAAAACCAGCAAAACTTGGTGAACCAAGTGGTAGAAGAAATGAAAACGGCGCTCGACGAGGTGAATGGATTTTTTACTGAAGATTGGCCTACATACCTCAAGGCGGTAGAAGAAGCCAAAGTTATGGAGTTTAAAACCTACGAGCCCTTGAAAGTAGAATAGAAGATTTCTTACATTATCATAAGGTTGAGGCTGTTCCAACAGTTTACGCCATGCTGAACTTGATCCAACGATTCGCTTAGAGCTTAATCGGCTAATTACAGATCATACAATAAGTTCAAAATGATGGAACTGAGGTTTTGGAACAGCCTCTTCTTTTAAAATAAACTCCCTTGCATGCCAATTTGCAAACGTTGGGGCGGCTGCACCCGTAGCCCTAACCTAGCATTTAGCTTCTCGATAAGAGCAGTGGCAAACTCAGGGCAATGCACGTCGTCTGGTTCATGTACAAAAATATAGGCAGTTTGTAACCCCATACTATGCCATGTTGCGAGTTTTTCGACCCACGCTTTCGCCCGTTCAAAATCCGTAGCATGTAGGTTGTTTCCAACCAACCGGAGTACAAGGGTTGGGGTGGTTAGCCGTTGGTGGAGTACATCTCTTCTGCCGGCAACATCGGTAATTACCGTAGAAATAGCACGCGATTCTAGCGTTTGGCACATTGCTTCAAACCGTTCTGGGGAAGCAAACCAAGCCTCGTGCCTAAACTCAATGGCTAGGGGAATTTCCTTAGGGAAATCGGCAAGAAAAGCCTCTAAAGCCGGTTGCTCTTCAGGGGTAAAATACGGAGGTAGCTGCATAAAGGTGATGCCAAGGGTTGCCTCTAGTTTAAATACCGATTCGGCAAATTGTAGCAAAGCTTGTTTTACTCCCTGAAATTGTTTCCGATGGCTGATGGATTGGGGTAACTTGGGGCAAAATGTAAACCCTTCTGGGGTGGCTGCTTTCCATCGCCGAATGGTTTCTATCGTAGGGATTCGGTAATGTGTAGTGTTTAGTTCGATAGTATTAAATTGCCGGGAATAGTGGTAAAGGTAGTCGGCGGGCTTTGTCTTAGGCGGATAGTACGTACCCACCCACTCTTTGCACGACCACGCCGGGCAGCCAACATATACCCGCAAAGGTGAAGGCGGGTTCTCTGTTTTTTGTAATAAACGATGCGTTGCAGAGTTATCAGGGGGTAGGGTAAAGTCTACACCGGAGATGTCGTTGAGTTTTCCAAACTTCATAAGCACTATTTTTTGCCGAATAAGTTTCATAATTGCCCATGGTGCAACTATCTGTTCAGAAAGATCATTTTATGGTTAGATTTGCCAATAAAAAAAAGATGATTCAATGGTACACAGAGTTTTCAACCCGCTATTTTTGAGTTTGTTCTTATTTCTTTCCGTAAATGCCTTTGCGCAAGACTATAATTATGTGGAAGAAAAGGATGAAAAAAAAGAAGAGCCCAAGAAAGAAGAAAAAGAGCCTGAAAAAACCAAAGAAGAAGACCCCCCAAGTTTTAAAGACCGCGTATTTTTTGGAGGGAATCTAGGGTTTCAGTTTGGCGATATCACCTTCATTGATATTTCCCCTTTAGCAGGCTATAAAATCACCAATCAGCTGCATGCTGGCATTGGAGTTTCTTATCAATATTTTAAAGACAGCCGCTTTACCAACGATTATTCTTCCTCGATTTTAGGGTATCGTACTTTTGGCAGATACATGGTTACCGAAAATGTATTTCCGCATGTAGAATTTGAAAGCCTTAGTTTCAAGTTTCAGGATAACTTTGGCACAGAACTGAGTCGGCAGTGGTATAATTCGTTGTTAGCAGGTGTAGGCATTGCTCAACCCATTGGGAGGCGAGGTGCTATTAACGCACTGGTATTGTATAATTTGAGCTATAATAGCGATGAGCCTTCTTTATATGCAAGCCCTTGGATTACGCGGATTGGTTTTGTGTTTTAGGCATGTTAGTTAAAAAAAGGCCCCTTTACGCTGCTGTGAAGGGGATTTTTCCTTTTATAGTACCATGTTTATCCTTGTAACTCTGCTAAGTATTTATAGAAGAGCGGAATGGTTTCGATTCCTTTCATAAAGTTGAAAATACCGAAATGTTCGTTGGGCGAGTGTATGGCGTCAGAGTCAAGCCCAAAGCCCATCATTACCGAATCGAGTCCTAATTCTTGCTTAAACATAGGCACGATTGGGATGCTGCCACCGCCGCGCATCGGGATGGGTTTTCTCCCGAAAGTATCTTCGTAGGCTTGGCTTGCAGCTTGGTAAAATGGCGAGTCGGTAGGGATTACCACAGGTTCGCCTCCATGGTGAGGGGTTACTTTTACGGTAACGCCTGCTGGGGCAATGCTTTCAAAGTGCTTGGCAAATAGTGCTGAAATTTCTTCAGAAGACTGATGAGGCACTAAGCGCATGGAGATTTTCGCATAGGCTTTAGAGGGGATTACCGTTTTGGCGCCTTCTTCGGTATAGCCTCCCCAAATTCCGTTTACATCGAGGGTAGGGCGTATGGTGATACGCTCGGTAGTCGTGTATCCTTCTTCGCCTACGGAAGCGTTTATTCCGATACTATTCTGAAAATCTCTCTCTACGAAAGGAGCTTTTGCCATTTCTGCGCGTTCTTCTGGGCTTACCTCAGCAACCTTATCGTAAAACCCCGGTATGGTAATGCGGTTTTGCTCATCGGTAAGCGAGGCAATCATTTTAGAGAGTATATTGATAGGGTTTGCCACACTACCTCCATACAGCCCTGAGTGTAGATCGCGGTTAGGGCCGGTTACCTCAACTTCCATATAGCTTAAACCGCGTAGTCCCACAGTAATGGAGGGGACATCGTTGGCAATCATGCTTGTGTCCGATACTAAAATGACATCGGCATTCAAACGTTCTTTGTTTTCGCGTACGAAGCTCTGCAAATGTTCCGAACCGATTTCTTCTTCTCCTTCAATCATGAATTTTACATTGCAGGCAAGCGTATTGGTACGCATCATGGCTTCAAAAGCTTTTACATGCATGTACATTTGCCCTTTATCGTCGCAGGCGCCCCGAGCATAAATGTTCCCATCTTTTATGACAGGTTCAAACGGAGGCGAATGCCATAGTTCATAAGGGTCGGCAGGTTGCACGTCGTAGTGACCGTAAACGAGTACTGTGGGTAAAGCAGGGTCAATCATTTTTTCGCCATACACAATAGGGTATCCTTGGGTAGGACAAACTTCGGTATTGTCAGCACCGGCTTCTTCGAGGCGCGCTTTGAGTGCTTCTGCCGCACGGAACACGTCTTCTTTATATTTCATATCGGTACTTACCGAGGGTATTCTGAGTAGTTCAATTAACTCGTCGATAAAACGCTGCTGATGCTGCTCAATGTACGCTTTGGTAGGCGAATCCATTGCGGAGGTTTTGGTTTGCATTCGATTGTATAGTTTGAGTATTTGCTTAATTATAAAGTAATGTTTTCTTAAAGATATTGGATTTTGGATGTCATAACAAATAAAAAGGCCTCCTGAAGGAAGCCTTTTCTTTTCTTATTATGAGGATTGATTTTTAGCACTTAGGGCATTGTTCTGTAAATATAGTCCCATAACGGAGAAGAAACTCCAAAGGCGCGGTCGTTGTGTTTATAGTGGTGAATTCCGTGGTGTACCCAAAGCACTTTTAAGAAGTTCGCAGGAGGACGAAATGCATGTACGGCATAGTGTACGCCTAAATACAACGAATATCCTACCAAAAAGCCAGGAAGAAATCCGTAGGTAAAATTGCCCATAATTAACATAAAGGCAAAGTACAAAATGGTGCAAAGTACAATACTAACCAATGGGGGCATGGCTAGGCGCATTTTGTCTTTCGGGAATTCGTGGTGTACTCCATGAAATTTATATTGAATGTTCTTTTTAAATGAGGTATCAGGAATCATGTGGAATACATGGCGGTGCATCATGTACTCTACCCATGTGAATGTAAGCAAACCAATCACAAACGTTGTGAGGGCTTGTAAAGGGGTGATTAAACCGGTGAAAATACCATCGTACAGCAAGTATGCTGCAATGCCGCAAAATAAGGTAATGGGGATGGCGATGTGTGTACGAGTCAAACGCTCCAAGACGGGATTATTGAAAATTTGCTTTTTACCACTGTTCTTGGGCTTCACTTTGGTGATTTGTTCTGCCATTTGAAATATTATATTAAGATTAGATGTTCAATTCACATTGATTCAGACTAATTGCACCTTGAAAAGGTTTTCAATTAGGCATTTTTTGTAGAATGCGCTGCTAAGATAATAAGCAGTTTGCTTTTTTGGTACAGCGGTTTTTATAGTAGGGGAGGCTTTTGGAAGGAATTTAAAAATAAAGCCTTCCTGAAGTGGTGGAAGGCTTTGAACTAGTGCAGTTAACCGGCTTTTTGCCCCGATTTGGCATTGACTAAAAACTTAAACCCAATGCCGTGTACGTTTAAAATTTCAATATCG
>CAYMYI010000143.1:0-9274 GCA_964394585.1 uncultured Roseobacteraceae bacterium | reverse complement strand
AAGCGGATGCAAAAGTAGATACCCTAAACATTATTGCCAAATAATTTTGAGGAATAATTTTAACTACTTATATAAGTAGTTAAAAATCAGAATGATATTTTTAAAAATAAACACAAAGCATCATTATAAAGCAGCCTTAGTATACTCTTGTGTGAGGAATTAGAAGTTAAAACGAAATAGTAGTTTATAACTCAAATTGTCGGATTGTTGTGGATGACGATATACCCCGTGGCGATAATATACTCCTGCTCCAAGTCCTAATCTTGCTAGATTCACATAATTTATTCCGATAAGATTATGAAGTTGTAAGCCTGTTTCATGAAATCCCTCATCCATTGTTTGAAATGCTATACCTTCGTGCTTTGCATTTTGTTTGAACCAACCCCACCCAGAAGCATGTACTAGCACGGGTTCAGGTTGTATGATTCCCATTTTAAAGATTGGTTTGCCTGTGGTAGCTTCGATGAAAACATTGGCAAATCTATCGTGTAGGAATTCGTAAATCCCCATGGTTCGAAATGTTTGTGCAACATCTATCCAATTAGACCCATCAGCACTACTCCCTTTTCCATGGAAAAGTAATGGGTATGGAACAGTTCTATTAATGTATCCACCTTCCAATCGTAGAGATAAACGACTTCCTCCTTTGATGGGCACTATCTTATGTATTGCTACTTGATAGCGTTCATAGGGGATTTCTTGTTGTTCTTCCGTGATTTGTCCTTTTTGAAATATAAAAGAGAACAAGGGTGGCTGAGTTATTACCCGTAGCGTTTGCTGTTGAGTTGCATCGTTCACTGTAATACTTTGGGGAGAGAACGTAAGATGCAAACCAACCTGGGTATCTTCATAAGTAGCGAAACCACTAGATTGTTCCGGTGTAAACTGATAAAGAAATAGAGGTTTTACTTCTGTGGAGGCAACGTGCAGTTTTGTAGTGAGTTGTCGCCAAGGCTGCGCCACTAGTTGGATATGCCAACTGCGTATCTCGCTCATGCGAGCAGCCATCAACCGGCGTGTATATTGCTTTTGCAAAAAATTTGCAGATATATCGCCTATTTGGGCAGGTTCCTCTACAGTTTTGCGATGTAATAACTGCAAACGAAGATTATAGGAGGGAACTAGTAAAAAATCAGAGTCTATTTGATACTTCACAGATTCATCGCGGAAGCCTATGCCTATATACCCTCCCATGGTGAACCGACCAAAAACAGCGGGATTTGTTTGTAGCCCAATGCCGGGTCGAAGACTTTCATATTCATTATAATGAATAAACTCGCCTAAGCGAAAAGCTAGAGGGCCTGCCGGGTATAATCCTGTAATTGTGCTATTAAATACATTCTCAAGAAAACGAATTCCTGTTTTTTGGGCAACGCTATCCATGTATTCATAAGTGAATTGCTCTAGTGTATCAAGTGGCTGTGGACGTAATCTTCGCCATTTTAGACTATCGCGCAGATATGCCTTAGGTTTTACTTTTATTGTGGCACCGCCCCATTTTGTAGCCTCGGAGCTGGGTTCAAATGTAATACTATTTAGATACGTTCGGCTTTCGATGCTAACCCCCAAGGCTTTTGAAGGGTACTCCGGTAGGTGAATGCGATATAATAGCTGATCGGGAAACCATTTTTGGTCTACTTGAGTATATTGTTGTTCTACGCGCATTTCAATGAAGTTGCGGTTCCATGGCTCTGCAATCACATTTTGAATGGCATACCCGTTTGTATTTATGTACAGCACTCCTTGTAAAGCATCAAAGGTTTTAGTACGCTTTGGCTGATAACGAATTACAAAAACGGAATCGGAACCGCTATATAAGGTGTCGGTTAATTGGTAATCGTATTTCCGTAAGGCTCCATTAGCTATGGGGCTATAATAGTTTTGTTCTAATACTTTAAAAGACTCTTGGTAAAATGAGAAGAAAGGCATTTGTGTAGTAAGGGTGGCAAACCGAGGTTCTTTGAAACCTGAAGCTTGTACAGCTTCTATTTCTTCTCGAAATCCGTTTTCAGGTTGGTAGTACACATTGGAAAATGATTCGATAAGCCCTATATACCTGTTTTTGAATGATTCTTGCCGGCTTGGAAAGGCTTCTGGTTCTTTAAAAATAGGATTAACAGTTACCTTCCTATATGCTTTAAAGCTGAAATATGGTAAAGATTCCGGTCTATGTTGTAATTTGTTTCGGATTACTTTACGCATAATGCGCTTAGCAGGGTTTTCGTCCGCACTCCCCCCTACCGTTACTTCTTCGAGCATAAGAGAAGTTGATTTTAGGTATACCGTCAGAAATGGGTAGTTGAGGTTAGTATCGATCGGAAGTTGTAGTTTTTCATATCCTACAAAGGAGAATTGTAGTGAAGTGGCTTTCGCGGGTAATGTGATGCTGAAAACACCATCGATATTGGTGGTTGCCCCATATTGCCCTCCGGCACTAATATTTACGAATGCCATGGCTTCGTTTGTAACAGCATCGAGCACACGACCTTCAATAGTCTGCTGGGCAGAAACCTTTTGGTGTATCCACAGCAACATTGTACAAAACAATAGGATGTTTTTGGAGGAACAGATACGATAAAATCTTCTGTTTTGCGGTGTACGCATCATACAGTTTTCAATTATGCATTTGGTGGATTAACCCTGAAACCGATGATAAGTACATCATCAATTTGTCTTTCGTTGCCTTGGGCTATCCATTGCATAAAGGTATCATTTAATATCTGATTTTGCTCATCCATAGGCAGGTGGTGAATTTCGCACAGTAGCTTGCGGAATTGTACCGGACCAAACTTTCTGCCTTCTTGTCCTCCGAACTGATCTTTAAAACCATCGCTAAACAAGTAAAAAGTAGTGGGTTGCTTAATTTTAATTTCGTGGGTAGTGTAACGCAAATCACCTCTACCGCCGATAGAACGGCGGTCTCCTTTTATCACTTTCATTTCGCCATCTTCGATGTAATAGAATGGGTTTTTAGCACCGGCAAAGGCAACTTTTCCTTGCTTGTGGTCTAACACACATAAACTCAAGTCCATCCCATCGCGATTATTTGTTTCTTCTTGGCGGAGAGTTTTCCGAACATCGCGGTGCAGCATATCTAAAATTAGCCCTGGATCGGTTACATGAGCTTCCATCACAATTTTTTCGAGCATTTGCTCTCCTAACATGCTCATGAAAGCTCCCGGAACGCCATGCCCTGTACAGTCTACTGCGGCTAACACAGCTTTACTGCTTGAAAGACCTTGAAATACCGAGCGAATTTCTTGTGCACTAGCATTTTTCCGATAAATCGGTTTTGGTTTAAGCTCTGCAAACCAATAGAAATCGCCACTTACGATATCGCGTGGCCGATAGAATACGAAAAACTCAGAAAGTACTCGGCGCATATCTTCCAGCTTTGGAAGTGTTGCAGACTGAATGCGTTTTGCATATCGTAGTGAGCTTTTAATATCTTCAGACTTTCGCAGAATTTCTTGATTTTGCTGGTCAATAATTTTATGTTGCGATTCTATTTCCTGCTTTTGCGTGCTGAGAACTCGATTGATTTTGCGAGTTCTTTTGGCGTTTTTCCAATAAATAAAACCTATAATCATTACAAAAAACAAAACGCCTAAAATGCCGATGAACGCTAAGCTTTGGCGTTGTAGTTTGATAGAGCTTTGTTCGTTTTGTTGTTTCAGAATATCGTTTTCTTGCTGGCGCTGTAGCGTTTGAAACTCTGCTTGTAAACGCAGTACTTCCTCGGTTTTTTCTAAGTTAAATAGGGTGTCTTTAAGGGCGATGTAGCGTTTTTGAACTTCGAAAGCATCATCTATCTGCCCAAGCTCTTCTAACAAATTGACCTTTTCTTGGTATAATGCTAACCGTTCTTTTCGGTTTTGGAGAGAATCGGCAAAAAACTGTCCGAGTTGCAATGCAACGATTGCCGAGTCAAAATCACCTTGTTTTCGGTACAAGTAGGCTAAATGCCGGTAATTGGTGGCAATGCCTACCATATCGTTGTTGGCTTGGCGGATGCTCAACGCTCGGCGGTGATAGTGCATTGCTTTTTCGTATTGGAATACATCGTAAAAAATGCTCCCCATGTTGGTAAGGCTTGCAGCTATGCCTTCTAAGTCTTCGTATTGCTGTCGGATGTTCAAGGCTTCGCGGTAATACACTAATGCTCGGTCGGGGTCTTCTTTAGCGTAATAGCAACGGCCAATTTCGTGGTTATTTGCTGCCAAAAGCAAGGGTAAGTCGAATTTTTGAAGTAGCTGATTGGCTTGAAATAAATACTCTAGGGCTTTATCTAATAGCTCTTGTTCAAGGTAAGTTACTCCAATAAACTGTAAGGTTTTTGCTACATCTTCTTGGTTTCGAGCTGCTTCGAATAACTCTAACGCTTGGAAACCACGGTGGAGTGCCTCGCTATAATTCCCTAAAATTGCTTGGGCCACTCCCATATTATAATATGACTCAGCAGCTATGCTAGATGTATGAAGCATTTGCGCATATTGAATTGCTTCTTTTGCAATTGAATCTGAAACGGTAGGAGATTGTTGATGATACGCTTCGGCTAACTCGTTGAGTGCAAGTGCCTTTACGCTATCACTGGTAGACTCCGACTGCACCAAAACCGTAAGACTATCAATCCACTGAGCTTGGAGTACAGTAGTTATACAGAAAACCAGAATACCTGTAAAAATGGTTAATCGTTGAAATTGCATATAAAGCCAAATTACTTATCCCTTAACGCCTTGCCTACCAGAAAATTTTGATTTGCGCCACATTTGAGTGGCATCTTTCCGAGAAATTCAAAATGTTCTTTCTATTTGTGATACTATTGCTTCGATAGGCTGCGCAATAGAGACCCTCAAAGCCTCCGAAGGTTCTTCTAGGGCTTCAAACTGAGAGGCGAGCAACTGTTCTGAAAAAAAATGCCCTTTTCGGCTGCGCAATCGTTGAGCAATTAACGAGTACTCCCCCTTTAAGTATATCCATTTAAGCTGATGGGTAGGCAGTACGCTCAACTGTTCACGGTATGCTTTTTTTAATGCTGAACATGCTAATACCGCCCCGCTATTTTGCTCCCAAACAGGAAGTTGCGAAGCTAAATATTGTAACCATGGCAAACGGTCGGCATCTTGTAGTGGAATACCCTTTTTCATTTTTGCAATGTTTTCTTTCGGGTGAAAATCGTCAGCATCGTAAAATGGTAGATTTTTCCGATGCGCTAGCTGTTTGCCCACACTAGTTTTCCCACTTCCTGATACTCCCATTATGATGTAAATCATCAATAATATTGTTTTAGTCAACTATTTTAATCCTTTCATGTAAAACAGACAAAGCAACTCAATAGCCTATTGTACTTTCGGAACGTATACTTTTCACCTTTAAACTAATAAGCTATGAAAAAACAGTATAAAGTAATGCTTTTGCTTTCAGCAATGCTTCTGTGTGGAGTTACAAGTTATGCACAAGACGATACGGAGTATTTGCTCGATGGAGGTATTCGATTCTCAGGTTTTGGGGGGCCTTTAATTGAGTTTTCTTCGATTAACGGAGACCTCGCGGTAAGTTCGGGCGGTGGAGGAGCAGCCCTGCTAAACAACCGCTTCTTCTTTGGCGGATATGGCATGGGACTTACCAATGAGGTGAATTTTACGTTGGAAAATCAGATGCAAGTTGAAACAGAAATGGGGCATGGAGGAATGTGGCTTGGGGGTATCATTAAACCTAATAAAATATTACATTTTGGGGTAAGTACTAAACTAGGTTGGGGGAGTATTGATACCTACGATGTTTCGTTTACGCAGCGCCGTTCCCTAGGCGACGACGATATTTTTGTGGTAACCCCTCAAGTTGAAATGGAATTGAACGTAGCCAGATGGTTCAAAATTAATGTAGGTGCTGGCTACCGCAAGGTAATTGGCGTGGAAGAGACTATGTACCAAGCTACCGATTTTGATAGTGGCGTTGTAACTTTAGGATTCTTGTTTGGCTGGTTTTAACCTTGCTTTTCTTCTAAAATAGCCCTCAAATTTGCCGGCGAATACGCCACCGATTTGAGGGTTTTTTTATCCTCTTTTCGGTAGACTAGATATACCTCGCCAGATTTTTCGTAGTAGCATGCTTGCCCACGCTCTTCTTGGTAATACCGTACCGTTTCTTTGGCTTCCTCTTCGGTTTTGCAGGTTTTACTCATATTGGAGCGCTGCACTTCGTCGAAAAGTGCCTTGAACTTTTCGCCCATTCCAAACTCTAAAATTGCTCCGGATAAAACATACTGTAAATCGCAAAGGGCATCGGCAATTTCCACTAGGTTTTTATGTTGAATGGCTTCCTTCAATTCGTCTAACTCTTCGGCGAGTAAAGCCACTCGGAGTTTGCAGCGATCTTCCGAAGGAATAACCGGTGTGGGTTCAATCGGATGTTGGAATGTGTGATGAAACTGAGCAACTGCGTTTAAAGAATCGGGGGTTTCCATAAATTTTTTCCTAATTTCAGGTAAATCATAAAGGCGTGAATGCGAAACAAGAAAGTTTCTTCACAAAAACAAAAAAAGATACCTCTATAAGAAGCATCTTTTCCAAACTTATCCATTACAAGTATCTAACTATTTCAAACTCTATGAAACGTCATCTTTCTAACTACTTACTATGAACTCAAACTTTATCTTTAAACGCGCATGATTTCTACTGTTTATGTTTAAATACATTTACTAATTGTCAAAATTAGTACACTTTATTTTAAAGTATTGATTATCAATTATTTAAAATTTAAAATCTTGTTTTTTCATACAACAACTTGCACTACATTACATAAAAGTGTGAAATATCACGACTTTTGATTATGAAATTTCAAATGCCTTCTCATTAGCATGTTTCAACAAAATGCGATACCTTAAATGAGAAACTTGCCAAACTTCATTACCGTTATGCGCCGATATTATTGGATTTCAGTTTTATTAAGTGCCTTGATTGGCTGCTCGCCCGAGCAAAACCGCACGGATAAACAACGCCCTGCTCCGTCAAACCTCTCGTTCTATTTTGCAGCACACCCCGACGATTGGCAGCTCTTCATTGGGGAGCAAGCATGGGAAAACCTCCGCGATACTACCCACCAAGTTGTGTTTGTGCTTTCCACAGCCGGCGATGCTGCCATGGGTATTTCTGCGGCTGATACGGCTAATATGCCCTACTATAAAGCAAGAGAGCGCGGTTTTATCCACTCAGTGCAATGGGCTGCTGAAGGCGATTTACAAGCCGATTCTACCGGAAAGGCAACCCTACCGCTTCTTCCGTATACCTTAAAAGATGAAACGATTAACGGGCATGTGGTGCGCAGTTTTAGCTATAAAAATGCAAAGGCTTATCTTTTCTACTTGCCCGATGGTTTTCCCGATGGCGGCTACACATGGAGTTTGCAAAAACTGAAGCAGGGGGAAATTGATGAGATGCCTAGCATCGATTCCGCTACAGTGTACACCTCTTGGGATGATTTACGAACCACCCTTACCAAACTGGTAGAACAGCATCTTTCCGAAAACCAAAACGTTACGTTCAACCTTGCCGAACGCGATACTACGCTGAACCCTGGCGACCACTCCGACCATTGGTATACCTCGCTCATAGCCGATGAAGCCACCCAAGCTTTGGAAGGCACACGACGCTACTTTATCGAGTACCACACTGCAAGCCTCGATACAAACCTTAGTAAGCCTCAAATTGCCATCAAACAGTTTTTATTTTCACCGTGCGCCCTGAGTAAAGAGGATGCAGGCTACGTAACCCCTTGGGAACCGCACCACTTGGCATGGACGTATCGTAGCTATTTCCGCGAAGAGTAATCTGTAGCAATGGCACGCGCCGCCAAATAAGCGGAAGTCCAAGCAGCCTGAAAATTGAATCCACCGGTTACGGCATCAATATTATTGACTTCGCCGGCAAAATAAAGCTTAGGGTGGCGTTTGCTTTCCATGGTTTTAAAATGAATTTGTTTGGTTTCAATACCTCCGCAGGTTACAAACTCTTCCTTAAACGTACTTTTCCCGTTTACTTTTAGTGTCGTTTCAGTGATATATTGCGTAAGGTCATTGAGTTCTTGCACCGTTAGGCTTGCCATGTTTTTGTCGGCTATATGTAGCATTTGTGCAAAACGCTGCCATAATCGCTTAGGGAGCGAGCATAAAGGCAGGTTGCTTACTTTTTTCTTGCCGTGTTGCTGTCGGGCTTCCTCCAATGTTTGGCGTACCTGCTCGGGCGTTTGCGATACCCAGTTAATCTTCACTGGAAAGCGATACTGGTGTTCGTGGAGGATACGCGCCGCCCAAGCCGAAAGCTTTAACACAGCCGGCCCGCTCACCCCCCAATGCGTGATGAGTAACGGTCCCTGTTGCTCGAAAGATGTGTTGGGTAACGATACCGTAGCCATAGGGACAGATACCCCTGCCAAATCGTTCAGTAAGGCATGTTGTATGTTAAAGGTGAAAAGAGAAGGGACGGGCTGCACAACGTCGTAGCCCATAGTTTGTAACATCTGCCACACTTTCGGAGTGCTGCCGGTTGCCAACAATACGTATTGGCTTTGCCATGTATGAGTAGGCGAGGTAACTTCCCAGCCCGCATCGGTGTGGGCTAAGCGTATTACTGGTTGTTTTTTTTGGATTTCAACGCGATAGGTCTGGCACAAGCGCAAAAAACAATCGATAATCGTTTGCGACTGGTTGGTAACGGGGAAAATTCGACCATCTGCTTCAATATGGGTTTCTACACCTTTATCTGCCAGCCAAGCGAGCATATCGCCACTTAAAAACTGATGAAAAGGCCCCCGCAGTTCTTTGTGTCCCCTAGGGTAATATTGTGTCATCTCTTCGGGGTCAAAACAAGCGTGAGTAACATTACACCTGCCACCGCCAGATATTTTCACCTTGCTTAATAGATTATCTGTTTTTTCTAAAATAAGGAGTCGTAACAATGGTTCGTGTTCTGCACATTGAATAGCCCCAAACACACCGGCCGCTCCTCCACCAATTACAATTACATCGTAGCGTTGCATGCTCATTCGTTGTTTCCTCCCGTATATTTTGTATTGATTGCCTTGGTAGGTTTTCCATGTAAAAACACTCCTTCAAAAAAGCTTCCATCGGCAAATACGCGCTTACCTTTCCCATGCGGTTCACCGTTCAAAAACTCTCCAGTATAGGTACTACCATCCCGATATTTAAGAGTTCCTCTGCCATGCCACTTTCCTGCTAACCACATTCCGTTGTAATACACATAGGGCGAATCGGCAT
>CAYMYI010000142.1:0-9401 GCA_964394585.1 uncultured Roseobacteraceae bacterium | reverse complement strand
CTGATTCACTACGTAATGAAGTCTCTCGAGCACTTTCTACGTTATCTCATAAGGAAGCTGATGTGCTCAGCCTATATTTTGGGCTTCATGGAGGTTACTCGCTTACACTCGAAGAAATAGGGGAGCGTTTTTCGTTAACGCGCGAACGCGTTCGGCAAATTAAAGAGAAAGCCATTCGCAGGTTACGTCATAAAACCCGAAGCCGGACTCTCAAGCCATTTCTAGGATAGTATTTATAAAAAAAGCCCGATTTAAGAGTGGTTTCTTTCTTAGAAGGGGCTTTTTTCTTTCAAAGGAGTTATTATTTCAATCCTCGTCGTCTTCATCGTCAAAATCTGACATTGAAAACATTCCACTGAGCAAATCTTTAAACTGTGTCCCTGAAATGAGCTGTTTTTTGCTTAGCATAGAGTATTCTGCCAAGCCATGTAAGGTGAACTCCATTAGGAAGTACAATTCAGCTTCGCCTTTATCGGGAAACTTTTTCTTAACCATGTCATAAAGTCCATCAATTTGCGATAGGACTTTCCGATATTCTTCATTGGTAGCATCGTGTAAGATATCAACTTCGTGGCTTTCTTCGAACCAAGCTAAAATGGGTTGATATATTCCCCCTTTTTTCTGCTTTTTTTCTTGTTCAGGATTTGGGAAATATTGCAGGAACTGTGTGCGAATGGCTTTCCCAATTAAATTTTGGGCTACAATACCCGCGCCTTCTTGTTCGCCTTCGTACACGAGTTCTACCTTACCGGTAATAGACGGAATTACGCCCCAAAAATCGGCAACTCGCACATGGGTTTGCAGGTCTCCATTTACCAAACACCTTCGTTCGGCAGCACTCACTAGATTTTCATATGCCGAAATGGTAAGTCGTGCTGATACTCCACTTTTCTCATCGATGTACTCGCTGTGGCGAGCCTCAAACGCAATTTGCTCAATCAGGTTATCTGCAATTACATTGCTGTGTACTATTTCTTTTTGGGCAGGTTTAATACGGGCTTCTTGTTGCGTAATTTTTCGAGAAATTTCGAGTGTTTTAGGATAGTGGGTAATAATCTGACTGTCGATGCGGTCTTTCAGAGGAGTTACGATACTACCTCGGTTGGTATAATCTTCAGGGTTTGCTGTAAATACGAATTGGATATCGATGGGTAATCTAAGTTTGAACCCACGGATTTGCAAATCACCTTCTTGCAAAATATTGAATAATGCCACTTGAATACGGGCTTGTAAATCAGGGAGTTCATTAATTACAAAGATAGACCGATTAGAGCGGGGGATTAGTCCGTAGTGAATTACGCGCTCATCAGAATAGGGTAACTTCATTGAGGCAGCTTTGATGGGATCGACATCACCAATTAGGTCTGCCACAGAAACATCGGGTGTGGCTAGTTTCTCATTGTAGCGTTCATCACGGTGCAACCATTCAATGGGGGTTTCATCTCCTTTTTCTTGAATGGTGTCCAAAGCAAATCTGGAAAGCGGACGCAATGGGTCATCATTTAGTTCACTGTCTTTAATTACAGGGATGCACTCATCGAGTAAAAGTACCATCATACGGGCAATCCGTGTTTTAGCTTGCCCACGTAATCCTAATAAGTTGATATCGTGCATAGAAAGGATAGCCCTCTGTATATCAGGAATTACAGTGTCTTCATACCCATGTATACTTTCAAATACATTTTCTTTATTGCGAAGCTTTGCAATTAAGTTTCTTCTGAGTTCTTCTTTGATTGTTTCAGGGGTATACCCTGCAGCTTTAAGCTGGCCTACAGTTTTTATATTTTGACGTTGCGCGGTAGTCAAACCTTGGTACTTCATGCATTTATCATTTAAAGATTTGAAAGGTAACTCTTGAATTAAAGTGAAAGTTTCTCAGAATCAGTATGTGGTCAGGTGCAGTATATGTAAAACTCTGGGGTCACTGTTTGTGCCTCATTTTCAGAAAAAAGACTGCACAAAAATTGTTTGTATTTATAGTAAAAAGCGTTACTTTTGCGCCTCATATTTTTGAAATACTTCATCAATAAAGTTATAGAAAGATGGCTAATCACCAATCGGCAAAGAAAAGAATTCGTTCTACAGAAAAGAAAAGAGAGCTAAATCGCTATCAGTTAAAGTCGGCAAGAACATTTGTGAAAAAGCTTAGAGCTACTGAAAATAAGGAAGAAGCTATGGAGTTGTACAAAAAAGTTTCTTCTATGATTGATAAGCTAGCAAAAAACAACATTATTCATAAAAATAAGGCGGCTAATAATAAATCTAAATTAGCCAAGTATGTGAATTCTTTAGGCTAGTTCTAACCCTAGAATCCTCTATGTTATTTGTGCCTGCCGTTGTAACGTCAGGCTTTTTTTCATTTATTGCTCAATGAGCTCTCGAATTTTTTCTGTAATAATATCTACAGAAAGATTTGATTCAAACTGAAAAGGTTCTTTGAATTGGATGGTGAGCTGCGTATGTTGTTTTTTATAAAAAAGTCCTTTTTTGTCGAATGCTCTTCTGAAACCATCTATTACTACAGGCACCACAATCGGATTATTTTGCTGGATGATATGCGCAGTTCCTTTTCGGATGGGTGCAAAAGGCTTTGTAGTCCCTTGTGGAAAACTAACTACCCAGCCTGAGCGCAGCGCATCTTCTATTTTTGAGCCAGCTGAACTATCGAGGTTACGCTGTACATTTTCTCCTTTGGTACGCCAAGAGCGTTCTACGGTTACTGCCCCTGCATAGCTGAATACTTTGGGAATAATCCCACTATCTTTCATGGTTTCTTTAGCGGCCACATAATAGTTTTTTACACGCGGAGCTAATAGGTATATTGGGAAGTTGATATTATTGCGAAATCCCCATTTTACGGAACAAAATACATGATATAAGGCAATTACATCTGCAAAATAGGTTTGATGGTTGGATAAGAACAGTACGTTTTGATTGGGTAAGTTTCTTAGGTGTTCAGTACCTTTAATGCGCATTCGGTTATAAATGTTAAACCGAGCGTAGGTAATCATTCCGATGGTACTTATTAAAATGCGTTTGAGCAAAATGACATTTCCGAAAACGTCTTTCCGAAAGAAACCAATTTTTTCAAGGCGCTGAGAGATTCGTATAAAAAGCTGCTGCATACGTATAATTTACTGATAGAGATTCCTTTCTTTCAACACTATTTCCAACCTTTTTCGGCTACTTCTCTGACACTACCCATCACTTTTTGGGCAAGCCCTTGCTTATATTGAGCGATTTGCTCAGCAACCTGAGTATCGAAAGTGCTGACAATTTGGGCAGCTAGGATTCCAGCATTTGCAGCACCGTTCAGCGCCACGGTAGCTACAGGAACACCACTTGGCATCTGCAAAATGGATAAAATAGAATCCCAGCCATCAATTGAATTTCGTGAGTTAATGGGTACGCCAATAACGGGTAAAGTTGTCAAAGATGCTACCATGCCGGGTAAATGTGCGGCTCCTCCTGCTCCAGCTATAATCACTTTTAGCCCACGCTCTCTGGCTTCTTTTGCATATTGAAACATGCGTTCTGGAGTTCTATGCGCCGAAATAATGGTGAGTTCAAAAGAAACTGTTAGCTGCTCTAATTGCAATGCCGCTTCGCGCATTATGGGCAGGTCTGATTGACTTCCCATGATGATACCTACATGAGTATGTGTTTCCATAAGTTAAAGGTAATGATTTATGGTGTTTATTTTGCTTACATTTCTTCTGTAAGCGTTTAGTGATAAGATAAGCATTTAACCAAAAAAATTCTTTCTCTTAAGTTTTTCTTACATGAGTTTTGTAGATAAAAATTTTGCTTAAGTATATAAATGCAGAAAAACTATTTGAATAAGCTCTAAAAAGCGAACTATTGATAACGAATGTTAACTTAGCTGTGCATCAAAACACCTTTTGCTTACATTTGAAAACCAAAGAATAACAATTAATACTTCCTTTAACGATTAAATCGAATTACCATGAAACTCCTATCTATTTTTTCCCTCCTGCTTCTTTTGGGTTCCGTAGTAACTTTTGCTAATGATTTTAATGAAAGAGACACGGAGTTTGACAATGAAAAGAAAAGCTTTCTAGCCTCTTCAGCACGCAGTACCGGCGTTCTTCCCGTAAACACTCATAACCTTCTTGAGGAAAGTATAGGCAGTATTTCCCTATCAGATGTGGCTACATATCGTTCTGTAAGCCCACTTAAGGAAGTAAATGTTACGCGTACTCGCTATACATTTTTGCAAGTAACCTTGCGTGATGCTGTAAATGGTAATACCACAATTTTTACGGAGGTAATTGCAGTAGACCAACCGGTTGTGGTAGCTGAGAATGCACCCGTAATGGTAAAGCGTGAAGAACTATTGGCTCAGTTCCAAGATGCACTTTTAGTAAAGTACCCCAATAATATGTTGTATGTTGGGCTTGAAAATATCCAGCAACTGTACGATTCATACGAAGCAGCTCAAAATGCGAAAGAAATTGCAGAAAGTGAGGTAGCAGAGTTTGGACAAGTGGATGTTATTCAGCTACGATAGCCTTGTTTATCCTGAAGATTATTAATTAAGGGCTCTCTCTTTTTGAATATTTACAGATTTTACATATAGTATTAATAACTTATAGCTTTATGTAATCGCTTTTGTAATGATTCAGAAAGAGATAGCTTCACAATTAATTTGCAAAACCTTTTCGATACCAACGGATAGCAACGTATCTATTGGCAAGGATGAAAAGTCTAAAGAGGTTTTTCTTCAATTGTTAGAAGCCAGAATACGAGAAATGTTAGATACCGATTTTGCAACTCTTTGTAACATTATGTACAGAATCGATATTGCTGAAGATGACTTCAACAAGGCTTTTACGTTTTCTCCTGTTGAATCTATTGCTACTAATTTGGCAAACTTGGTTTGGGAGCGGGAGCTAGATAAGGTGGCGTATCGGCTTAAATATCGTTAGGCATATTGATCTATAAAACCTTCCAACCCTTGGTTACTACCCACGCCATTCATCTCGAAAGTCCAGCCTTGTGGAGAGCGATTTAAATAGCCGAACAATAGACTGTTAAAGGTACTAAAGCGTTCGTTGATTTCTAGGCGTACAATCTCATCATTATTCTGGTAGTCAAACAACCGAATGAACGCTTGCTTTATTGGGTCAAACGATATAATGCGCTGCTCGGGGTTTTCACTGTATATGGTTACTACAATAGCAATACGCTGTATTTCTTCTTCTACATCGAGCAAATTAACTAGTATAATTTCATCATCGCGTTTCCCTTCCCCCGATCGGTTATCTCCAAGATGGAACACGCTTTCATCCACCGATTTTTTGTTATGATAAAAAATAATATGATTCGGAGTAGGCATATGCCCTTCAGCGTTTAGCAGAAAAGCGCTAATGTCAAGATCATTAATTTTGGAAAGATCAGGTTGTGGGTCCCATCCTAAACCAATACCAAGGCGTCTTAAATTAGGATATTTATCATGGAGTAGGGTGCGTTCTGCTATCATTTGTAAAAATTGTGCTATTTCTAATTTGGGAGTGGAATTTCTTGCTCAATAATGATTTTCTTTTAAAATAACGAATAAGCTTAAATAGATTGTAAATTAGAGGCATGTTTTCATGTCATTATAACTTAAATCAACAATCATGAACTTATTTAGAACAAATTGGAAAACTGTACTTACTGTATTGAGTTTTGCCTCGAGCATAGTATTGTTTGCGAGCTGCGGGGCAAAAAAAGCAGAAACTGCCGAGCAAGAAACTACAACGGCTCCTGTGGAGGAATCGGCTCCGGCTACCGATATGTCTGGTTTTGGCGATATGATTGGCCAAATGCCAAATCCTTCGGACGTTCCAGCATTATTGCAACGCTCTGACATTAGCTTTGATGGTGCACTGGTAAACAATGCGGAAAAAGCCCAAGATTATACGCTTACCAACGATAAAGCTGCTATGAATTTGGGAGTATATTCTACTGACCTAGGATATTTGTGCGTGTATGGTCAGGCAGACCAAGCACTAAGTTACTTTAAAGCATCGCAATCATTGGTGAACAAAATTGGTATTGCCGGGGCTTTTGAACAAGAAATGCTAAACCGTTTTGAAGAGAATTTAGCTAATAAAGACACCTTACTTATTTTAGTGGATCAGTCATCAAGCCTTGCGCGTGAGTTCCTTAACGAAAATGAAAGCTACAATACTTCAGCGCTCATTGTTACCGGAAGTTTTATAGAGGGGCTATACATTGCAACTGCTTCTGTAGCGAACTATCCTGATGAAAGTTTTAAAGATGAACTAATGGTTTCGATGATGACAGAAATTGCCGACCAACAAACATCGCTTGAAGGGTTATTGGCGTTAATAGGCAAACTTGAGGATGGGAGCTCAGCAAAAGATATGGAGTCCGCACTACAAGAGCTGCTGAAGGAGTTCCAAGAATTAGACCTCGGAGAGAAAATTAAAAACAACGATGGCAGTTTTGTGCTCAAAGCAGAAATGCTACAAGGAATTACCAATAAAGTAGCTGAAATTCGGGCTAATATTATTGGATAACCTTTTTTTATTGTAATTCCGGGTTTGCTTACCTTCTGTAATTTTTTTTACAGAAGGTAATTTTATATTTATACATATAGTATTCTATAAATTGTCCTATTCATAAATGAACGAACAAGTACTTGCAACGATTGTACAGCTGCTGTCCATCATTGCCAAAGTCGGCGGAATTACAGAAAAAGACCGCTTGATTATCGAGATGTTTTTAGATGATCACGTCAATGATGCTATTGCCCGCAAGTACCTCAAAATATTTGATCAATCGCTTCCAAAACCCATTGAAAGCCAAGAAGAAACCGCTCAAGTATGTGTTTCGATTAATAAAGAGCTTTCGTTCCGGCAAAAGATTTTTGTGTTGCTCCATTTGGTGGAGTTAGTGCTTGCCAACCATATTATCGATGAGCAGGAAGAGGCATACATGCTTACTGTGTGCGATAGTTTTAAAATCGATCGTGAGACCTACCACCAAGTGAAATTTTTTCTTAGTGCCGAAGATATTACACACTATGATAGAGGCGATGTATTAGTAATCGATTCAGAAGATCTGCCGAAAAATCCAGCCCACAAACACATTATTCGGAAAGGAATACAAGGAACGCTGGCTATCTTAAAGCTCCCCACGGTGGATATGTTCGTGCTGCGTTGTATCAACTTGCAAGATGATTTATTTTTAAATGGAGAGCTGTTGAAAGAGCTACATATCTACCCGGTTACAGTCGGTTCGGTAATCCGTGGAGAAAATATAAACTCTATTTACTATAGCGAAATTCTAAACTCGTTTTACTCTAGTAACCAAGGCGCTAAAATTGATTTTAAAGCCTCGCAACTACGCTATTACTTTAAAAATGGTGGTAAAGGATTACATAACATCGATCTGGAAGAAAGAGAGGATAGCTTAATTGCCCTCATGGGAGCTAGTGGTTCTGGGAAATCAACCCTGGTGAATGTCCTTAATGGGAACTTAGCGCCTCAAGTTGGCAGCGTAACCCTTAATGGTGTAGATATTCACCGCGATAAAGAAAAAGTAGAAGGGTTGATAGGGTATGTACCCCAAGATGACCTTCTCATCGAAGATTTAACTGTCTACGAAAACTTGTACTACGCTGCTCGGTTATGTTTCGATAAGATGGGCGAAGAGGAAATCCATGAAAAAGTTAGCCAAACCCTAGCAAACCTTGGTTTATTTGAAGCGAAAGATTTAAAAGTAGGCAGTGCACTCGAAAAAACTATTAGTGGGGGGCAACGCAAACGAGTGAACATTGCCCTGGAACTATTACGTCAACCTAGTATTTTATTTATCGATGAACCAACTTCTGGGCTATCTTCGCGCGATTCGGAGAATATCATGGATTTGCTACGAGAACTTACCCTACAAGGAAAACTCATTTTTGTAGTAATCCACCAACCCTCTTCCGATATCTTTAAGCTATTTGATAAATTGATTATACTCGATGTTGGTGGGTATCAAATTTATTACGGAAACCCGGTGGAGGCACTTATTTATTTTAAAAGGCAAGCCAACCAAACCAGTAAAGAAGAGGGCGAGTGCGAACTATGTGGGAATGTGAACGTTGAGCAAATTTTTTCCATCATTGAGGCGCACACTCTCGACGAGTTGGGTAACCCGACCAAAACACGGAAAACCTCGCCTGAAAAATGGTATCAGCTATTTCAGCAATCAAAGAAAAATAAAGCGCGTAGCGAAAATCCTAAAAGTTCGAAGCCTTTTATCGCAGGCGATTTGGAAATTGCGTCGTTCTACAAACAATTTGTAGTGTTTTTCCAGCGCGATTTGTTAGCCAAGCTGCGTAATACGCAGTATATGAACATCAACTTTTTTCAAGCTCCTTTTTTAGCAATCCTGCTAGCATTCATTGTACGGTACTACGACCCCGATAAACTTTCAGGCCCACAAGATTACGTGTTCAGTGAAAACATGAATGTCCCTGCCTTCATTTTTATGAGCATTATTGTAGCGCTGTTCATTGGGTTGGTAATGAGCGCTGAAGAAATTATCAAAGATGCAAAAATTGTAAAGCGAGAAGCGTTTTTAAATCTCAATCGGCATGCCTATCTACTTTCCAAAATTGTGATACTTTTTGGGTTTTCTGCCGTGCAAATTATTGCATATGTACTGATTGGGAATTTCATTATTGGCATCGAAGAAATGACTTTTTCGTATTGGTTAGTGCTATTCTCCTGTGCGTCTTTCTCTTGTCTTTTAGGGCTTAATATTTCAGCAACGTTTAATCGAGTAGTTACCATTTATATTTTAATTCCGTTGTTGCTTATTCCTCAACTTGTGTTAGGAGGTTTAGTAGTGAAGTTCGATGAAATCAACCCACGGATAGCTAATAAAGACGACGAAGTCCCTCTATTTGGTGATATTATGGCTTCACGATGGGCATTTGAGGCACTTGCCGTAGCTCAGTTTAAAGACAACCCCTACGAAAAGGAATATTACGCTATTGATAAACGCAAGGCAGAAGCAGAGTATAAACGTGTATACTACATACCTGCATTGCAGGCGCGCGTAGAAAAAGGGTTGCAACTCCAGCAACAAGGCGATGATTACCACGCCGAATACGAAATGGATATCGCTTTGTTGCGCCGAGAACTCCGTAAAGAGCGTAATCGATTCACAGATTTGCCTCTCCCCTCGTATGATAAAATAACCCCTGAAACCTTTGATAACGCTGTAGCTACGGAAATCAATAATTATTTAGAAAACCTACGGAAGCGATACAATCGAATTTACCAAGCGGCAGTCCAAGAACGCGATGCTTTGGTAAATGCTAAAATCGATACTCCGAAAGATAGAGAAAAGTACGTAGAACGGATGAAGCGTTTCCA
>CAYMYI010000141.1:0-9465 GCA_964394585.1 uncultured Roseobacteraceae bacterium | reverse complement strand
AACAACGATTATAAAATCAATTACAAAATATGATTACCGTAACTGAAAGCGCTAAAAACCGAATTTATGAGCTCCGGCAGCAAGAAAACCGAAGCCACGAAGAACACATTCGTGTAGCGGTAAAAGGTGGTGGCTGTTCAGGCTTAATGTACGATTTACAATTCGACACCGCTCCGCACGATTCTGATGAAGTCTTTGAAGACAAAGGCATCAAAATCTTTGTAGATAAGAAAAGCCTATTGTATCTCTTAGGTACTATACTCGACTTCTCCGACGGTTTAAATGGAAAAGGATTTCAATTTGTGAACCCGAATGCAAGCCGCACATGCGGTTGTGGCGAAAGCTTTTCTATCTAAAGCAACTGCCTACGATATTCTCAAAGCTCCGTGTTATTTTTAATGCGGAGTTTTTTTATTGCCTTTAAACCGAACTACTATGGACCAAGACTATAGCTTTTTGCAGCTTTTCATTACAGAAGAAATTTACCCAATGCGCGATAAAACCGAGCATGCTGCAGAACCTGCGTTGCGCACATATGGAGAAAATAAACAATATATCACCCTAATTGTAGACGAGCAGACAACCGATTTTATGCGTACGCCTAGTTTTGCTTTCCTCAATAAGGTGATGGAGGCTGTAAAGCTATCGCAACACGAGTACGCCATTGTAAACCTAAGCGAAAACCCCGGATGTACCCGTGAGGTCATCGAAAAACAACTCGAACCCCGAAAAATTATAGGCTTCGGTGTACTAGATTTTTTAAAGGGATTTTCCCTTTACCAGCCCGAAAAAAACAACAAGACAACCGTACTACTTGCCGATGCCCTCTCACTAATAGAATCGGATAAAACCAAGAAAAAAGCACTTTGGAACTGTATGCAAGCGATTTTTTTGTAAGAAAAACTTTACCTCACCTTCACAAAAACATGCTTGATGCTTCCTTTAGCAGTTTCGCGCTCATCGATTTCGATGTGGCGGGTGAGGCTTTTCATCAGTGGGGTAAGCTTTTGGAAACCGTAGTTTCTAGGGTCAAACTCCGGCCGTTTTTTATTGATTAAGTTGCCGACATCGCCTAAAAATGCCCAACCGTCATCGTCGGAAAGGTCATGGATAGAGTCTTTAATTACCTTGAGTAGCTGCCGATCTACTTTGTAGATAGAAGGCTTTTTTTTGCGTGTATTAGTCCGAGTTTTGGGGGGCGTGTCTACAGCAGAAGGGTCCGGTTCTTCACTTTCTAGTATCTCTAAAAAGATAAAACGGTCGCAAGCGGCAATAAACGGATTGGGAGTTTTCTTTTCGCCAATGCCGATAACATGCATCCCCGATTCACGAAGCCGAGTTGCCAAGCGGGTGAAGTCGCTATCGCTCGAAACTATGCAAAACCCATTGACCTTGTCGCTATATAGGATGTCCATCGCATCGATAATCATAGCGGAGTCCGTAGCGTTTTTGCCCGAAGTGTAGCTATATTGTTGTATTGGAATGATGGCATGTTCGAGCAATACATTTTTCCATCCGGCGAGGTTGGGTTTAGTCCAATCGCCATAAATTCGTTTGGTAGTTGGCGTACCGAACTTAGTAATTTCCTCCATCATTCCTTTGATGTTATGATGGGGGATATTATCAGCATCAATCAAAACGGCAAAATGGAAGTCTTTCGGGTTTTTCATACATCTAATGGGTAGAAGTAATTCGATAACTGAAACAAAAAAAAGGAAGTCTGCTGACTCCCTTTTGGTTTATATGATGTGGTACTTATGCACCTGCAGTGCTATCACCTCCTCCGGATTTCCCTGCAGATAAGCGTGCTTTGAGCGCTTCAAGCTGGGCAGAACCGCCTCCTGTAGAAGTGCCTCCTGAGCCTAGTAAAACTTTATCGATTTCCTCGTCAACGCTGCGTGAAGTATCTGCCATATCGCCGTACGACTCCGCCAATGCTTCTTGTTGGGCAACCTTATCTTTCATGCGCTCAAGCATACTTACTGTACTGCTCGAGTCGATGTTGGCTAGTTGCTTATTGAGTTTCGTACTTGCTTGGCTCACCTTAGCGCGGGCTTTCAGCGTTTTCGCTTCGTTTTCCCAGTGCCCAATTTGCGATTTCAGGCGTTGTACGTTGCTTTCCATTTTGCTTACGGCAGCTTCTTGCGTTTGCACAATTTGTTGCTGAGAAGTAGCCCGTTGCAAGGCTTGTTCTTTACGGTTAAGCGCCTCGGTTGCCAAGCGATCGGCTTCGGCAGGGTCAATTTGCCCGGTTTCCGCACGTTGAATCAGCATAATTGCCTTCTGTTCATACTCGGCAGCTTCGCTTTTAGCGGCTTCTAAGTCTTTGCGTGCACGGATTGCCTGCGCTTTTACTTCTGCTAAACCTTTCAAGCTCTCATTTAAATCATTTTTCATATCCCGGATCCCCTGTTCGGTCATCTTTACCGGGTCTTCAATCTTGTCGAGAGCAGCATTCGCCTCAGCAGCTCCCATCGTAAATATTCTTTTAAAAAATCCCATAGTATTGCGTAGTTAGCTTTTAGAAAATTCAATTAGTTCATTATAAAACTCACTTAGTAGTAGGCTTAACGAATTCAGACTGGCTTCAAGTTCGTTCAAGTCTAGGTTCTCAAGTTGCAAGGTATCGCGGAACACTAGTTTTTTGCCCGTATCGTCAAGGGCGAAGGCACCGTGTACAATCTCGCGATTTTTCTTTAAAAGACTCTCGAAAATCTCTTTCGTTCCGTTGTTAATATCGAGTAGAAATTGCTCAATAATCAGAATAGGCTCTTCGCAATCGAGCATCAAGTTTTTGATGCCTTCGTCTTCGCGTTCTACCAATACTAACTCTTCTGCTTCATCTTCGTGCGTAATGTCGTACTCAAGTTCTTGCAGATAGCTCTTTACTTTTTCAAAGTGGGTCATTAGCTGTTCATTTAAAAGGTTTACTAAATAATTAAATATAGAACCTTTTCTGTATTTGGGCAATGCTGAATTGCCGAACGCTAAATTCCTTAAAGATACATTAACATTGTGCGTGTACTTTGTACAAGAGTGCTTCGACGGTAAGCCCCGGGCCAAACGCCATACTGAGGATGCTTTTTTGGTGGTCGGTAGTGTGGAGTTGTTTCATGATGGCCTGTAACACAAATAGAACCGTTGCCGACGACATGTTGCCAAACTCTTTCAGAATCTGATATGCCCAATGGTTGTGTGTTGGCAGTAAGCTGAGTGCGTCTTCTACTGCTTTTAAAATTTGTTTGCCTCCGGGGTGGATTGCCCAATAGTCTACCGAATCAACTTTCCATGGGGTATCGGTTAGCATACGTTCCATAAAATGTCGGATTCCTTTATGGAGAAGCTGAGAAACATAATTACTCAGCACCATTTCAAACCCCTGATTGCCAATGTACCAGGCCATATCGCGGTTGCCTTCGGGGAACAAGTCGGTGTATCCTTTGGTAATCTCAAGGGAGAACCCGTTATGGCGAGGAGAGCTTTCAACCAGTGCCGCAGCAGAGCCATCGCTGAAAATAGCAGCAGAAAGGAGCTCGTCTTCCGAAACTTTTGGCTGAAAATGGATAGAGCACAATTCCGTGCAGACTACCAACACTTTGGCGTTGGGGGTACTTCGGCAAATGGCATCCGCAGTTTTCAAGCCATTGAACGCAGCATAGCATCCCATAAAGTTGATTGCCGTGCGTTGTACGTTGTTCGAAAGTTTAAGAGCGTGCACTAAGTCGATATCGAGTCCGGGGGCATACATGCCGGTGCAACTTACTGTAATCAGGTGGGTGATTTCAGGAAGAGCATGTCCCAAATGGACTTCTAAGTTGCGTACGGCATCTAACGAAAGAGGTAATGCTTCTTTTTGGTAGAGTTGCATGCGTTCGGCTACAGACGGGTAGTCTTGTGGTTCCAACGAGGCGGGCAGCCATGTGAACAGTTCCGGAGGTTTCCCATAATCACTCACCACGGTATGGCGGGTATGAATCCCGGTAGCGCGGTAAAGCACTTCTAACCGATGCATTTGCTCGTTATCGGTGTGGAGCATTTGTTGCATGGTCTTCAGAATTTCACGTTGTGTAAGTGTATAGGGCGGAACGGCAGTTCCAATCGCAGTAATATATGATGTAGGCATAGATGGGCATAACAAACGATTCATCGCTGTTATTAGCGATGGTATCTGGGTTTTACATTCGAAGCTATAAAAGTAGTAGGAAATGTGAAAGGAGGATCGTAATCAGCACTACCGATTTTGGAATAAACTTTTAAAGACTTGGAGGATACACCAACTAACATAAAAAAAGTGCACCTAGAAACCTAGGGCACTCTAAATTTAGGCATAAAAAAGCATTCGTATACACATTCTGTATTTCGGGGCTTGTTACCGATCTGCGTAATTCGGAATATAGCTTTCGTTCATCATAATTTGCAGTAAGTCAGCTTCTAATGATACCTTCGGGTATTCAATAATACGGTTCATTTCTTGGGTAGTATCGTAGATAATCATCGTAGGGACGCGCACAATGTTCCGCCCTTTTTCTTCATGCGTAGGGCTTTGTTTGTAAGCATTAGGGGTATTGTCCACAGCAATGAGTTGTATTTGATTAGAGGGGATACCAATCGTATGCAACAGCTTTAAAAATCGGGGTAATTCTCTACGGCTATCACCACACCATGTCCCGAAAAATATTTGAATGGTTTTTTGTGCCCAATCTACCGATTTTAATTGAGCAATGGTTTCAGAATCGGGCTGAAACTCAGTAAAAGCAGGCTGAAACCAACTGCGATAAGGCGCTTGTTCCAATGAGTTTTGGCTGACAATACCCAACAGTTTTTCCGAGGAGCTTTGTCCCCAAGCAACGTGGGTGCCTAAAGACAATAACATTATACCAACGAATTGAAGCATCTTTGTTTTCATAGCATTATTATTTTTTGAACATGATTGTTGTGGCTTCAAATGAATAGAATTAGCAAGGGGGATGCAGAAAAAAATGGATGAACCGTGCTTCGTTATGATTGATGGATAAACACATTTTATCAAGGATGAACGGCGTTGGTCAATCTTTCAGGAAAAACAAACGAGATATTCCGAAATTTGCCGTATGCCGTTTCAATGGACCACCTTGTTAGAGCGCTCTTGGCAGCGCGACCTACTCTTAGCTGTATTGGTATACTGCATGCTTATTTTTAAGTCGTGGGAATATCGGTTCAACTACGAGGGGGGTATGCCCGAGTACCTGTTTGAAAATGCCATTACCTGGTGTGTGATTCTATCGTTAATCTACTTGAACCATTATGTTTGGCTACCCCATTTTTTTGAGCGAAAGCGCTATGCGCTGTATGTATTTTTAGTAATTGCGAGTATTCTAGGGGTATCGTACCTACAAAATTTACATTGTGGCTGCAACGCTGTAAAAGCTAAATTTTTCTATTACTTTTTAACCACAGGAATAGGAATGGCAGCGCTTTTTTATCGGCGTTATTGGAAACACGAACAGCACCTGCAGCAGAAAGAATTATTACAGCAAAAAATGGAGTTGAAGTACTTAAAAGCTCAGATAAACCCTCATTTTTTGTTCAATGCCCTTAATAGTGTATATGTGCTAACTCGGCAACATGCTTCCAATGCTTCGGAGGTAGTATTGCAACTTTCCCAATTATTGCGCTATCAGTTGGAAAGTAGCACGACTCAGTGGACAGCCCTTGTAGACGAGCTCCATTTTATCGAAAACTATTTGTTGTTAGAAGAACTCCGTTTGGGTGAGCGTTGTCGGATAGAGTTTGAAATTGTAGGCGATGTGAAAGGGAAAGAAATAGCGCCTTTGCTCTTAATTGTATTTGTAGAAAATGCGTTTAAACATGGCGCAAATGCTTCGAGGGGAAAGAGTTTTGTAGAAGTGAAGGCAGAAATTGAAGCGCAAAATTTCAGGTTTACCGTACGAAATAGCTATGCGGGTACTCTAAAAAATAGTGATAGCACCACCCCTAAGTTAGGTTTGGAAAATGTGAAACGTAGGTTGCAGTTGCTGTACCCATCGCATCATTTAAAGATTGAAAGGCAGGCAGAAGTCTATCAAATTGGCTTAACGATGTCCTTAGTGCGAACTCCTCAAAATAACACTATATGAAATGCCTCATTGTAGATGATGAACTCTTAGCGCGCCAGCTTTTAGAAGAATATATCGGAAAGATTAAGCACTTATCGTTGGTAGGGTCGCTCCCCGATGCCATCGAAGGGGTGAGTTTCCTACAATCGAATACGGTTGATCTGCTTTTTTTAGATATTGATATGCCAGAACTTAGCGGGATTGAACTGCTCAAGGCGCTGCCAACCCCTCCGAAAGTAATTTTTACTACGGCATATTCTGAGTATGCTTTAGAAAGCTACGAATACGGCGTAGTAGACTACCTGTTAAAACCCATTGCATTCCCACGTTTTTTGAAAGCGGTAAATCGGGCGTTATCGGTAGGTTACGAACACCGAGAAACTGCGATTCTCCCCAAGTCTTCCTCTGCTGCCGAAGTGCTTACCATACGGCAAGATGGACTGACCCATCGAGTAAAATTTACCGAAATCTGCTATGTCAAAAGTTTTGGGAATTACGTAAAAGTGATTACCGAAAAAAGGGCATACATAATGCTATCGACGTTGAACCAAATAGAGCAACAACTACCCGAATGGTTTCAACGTGTGCACCGTTCTTACATCGTTTCTTTGAATGCCATTACACAGGTAAAGCAGCAGGCACTTTTAGTAGGTACGCAAGAAATACCCATTAGCGCAACGTATCGACTATTACTCTTAGAACGATGGAAAAGTTGAAAACAGACCGCTTTTTACAGGGTGCTTGCAAAAGTCGATAGAGGGGATTTCTTTCTTTATGGCATAAAAGTCTTTAGGAGATTAAAATATTATAAATATCATTATATCAATATTTTAAACCGTATATCTTCTTATATCTTTTCAATAGTCACAGGGGTTTTATCAGGTTATTTTGAGAGAGCAGTCAGGGTGGGAAGTAATTTTAGCCATTCTTCCATTTAAAACTGTTACTCAACATGCAAAGATTTAAAGATAAAGTCGTCATCATTACCGGAGGCGCATGTGGCATAGGGCAAGCTTCGTCCGAAAAGTTTAGCCAAGAAGGTGCCATCGTAGTGATTTGGGACATCAACGAGGAAAAGGGGGCGGCGATGGTACAACAACTGCAAGCCGCAGGAGGAAAAGCAAGTTTTCAGAAAGTGAATACAGCTGACTTTGAAGCAACTCAGCAAGCGGCTGCCGAGGTGGTTAGTCAGTATGGTACCATCGATGTGCTCATCAATAATGCGGGCATTACCCGCGATGCAACTATCAAAAAAATGACCATAGAACAATGGGATCAGGTGATTTCGGTAAACCTTACCGGAGTGTTCAACTGTGTGAAGGCTGTAACGCCTACCATGATTGAAAACAACAGTGGACGCATCATCAATACCTCATCGGTAGTAGGCTTATATGGCAATTTCGGACAGACCAACTACTCGGCAACAAAGGCAGGCGTAATCGGGATGACCAAAACCCTTGCGCGCGAATTGGGCAAGTATTCCATTACCGTAAATGCGGTAGCACCGGGATTTATCGCTACCGATATGGTACGCGCTATGCCCGAAAAAGTGATTGACATGATGAAGGGCAAAGCACCTCTCGGAAGGCTAGGAGAACCTGCAGATATTGCCAATGCATATGCTTTCCTCGCTTCGAACGATGCCAGCTTTGTAAGCGGAACAGTGCTTAGTGTAGATGGCGCGCTCACGCTGTAAACATGCTCTCTGTACTTACGAAAACCACGTAAACTGTGCTGAAAGTCGAGGAAGAGCCTGCCGTCTCTTCTTCGTTTTTCGAACAGTGCTTAAAATTTCTACCCCTCACTAACTGAAAAAAATATGAAAATGAGAAAAGCAATCTTACGGGGCATTGGTTCGTATGCTCCTGAACAAGTATTGGATAATCAGTACTTCAATCAACTGCTTGGCGAAGAGGTCGACGAATGGCTAAAAGAAAACGTAAACATACACACGCGCCGGTGGAGCCGTGATGATGAGTCTGTCGCAGATCTTTGCGAACAAGCTGCACACAAGGCTCTCAAATCGGCAGAGGTTACTGCCTCCCAGCTCGACTTAATCATCGTAGCCACCGATACACCAGAGTATATTTCCCCTTCTACTGCATCGGTTTTACAAGATCGCCTTGGAGCCTCCAATGCTGGCACATTCGATTTAAATACAGCATGTGCCGGGTTTGTAACTGCACTCGATGTTGCCTCGAAATACCTCATTTCCGATGCTCAATACCAAAATATTTTGGTGGTAGGTGGGTACGCTATGAGCAAGTTTTTGAATAAGCAAGATAAAAAAACAGTAACCCTTTTTGCCGATGGAGCCGGCGCTGTAGTGCTCAGTGCAGAAGAAACTAACGAACAAAAAGGGTTTCTTACAAGCCAACTCATTACCGAAGGGCAATACCACGGCTGGATGGGTATTTACGCTGGGGCTACGCATATGCCTATTACTGCCGAAGTGATGGCAAACCACGATCACCAACTAAAGTTCGTTCATCGGTTTCCGAAGGAGATTAACCCGAAGACGTGGACCAAAATGGCAAAAGAACTCTGCCAAAGGCTTGGAGTAACACCAAACGAAGTAGATCACTACTTACTTACGCAACTCAATTTTAATTCCATCAACGAAACGATGGATAACCTAGGCGTTCCCCGCGAAAAAGCACCCATGATTATGGATAAATACGGCTACACCGGCTCGGCATGTATCCCAATGGCTTTGGACGATGCCTACCAAAAGGGCAATATCAAGCGCGGCGATTTGATTATGTTTATCGGTTCGGGCGGAGGTTTAGCGTTTGCGGCAGCAGCGTTCCGTTTTTAAGCATCAATTCAGTATATTTTAAAAACGGATAACTTATGCTTTTATGAATAGCCTAGCTTCTCAAGAACAAGTCATCGCTACGTGGGTCGTGATTTTTGCCTACATGGCTGTCATTCTGTTTTTTGTGATACGAGGTGCCTTAAAAATCAAAAATATCTCTGACTATGCCCTGGGAAACATCACTTTTTCCCCGCTAGCAGTAGGGTTAGCGTTGGCGGCTTCCATGACAAGTGCCGCCACGTTCATCATCAACCCGGGGTTCATTGCCCTCTACGGACTAAGCGGCGTGCTTTCGTTCGGGATAGTGATGCCCTTAGCGATTTTTGTGGCGCTGATCTTGTTTACCAAGAGTTTCCGAAAATTTGGAACGAGCATCAAAGCACTCACTATGGCACAGTGGATGGGTAAAATGTATAATAGCCAGCGCTACGCGCTATTTTTTGCTTTTATCTCTTTGTTGTTGGTTACGTTCATCGTCTTAATCTGCGTAGGGCTTACCCAAGTAATTGCTAGTTCGCTCAATGCCGATCCCTTTTGGGTACTGCTTAGCAT
>CAYMYI010000140.1:0-9690 GCA_964394585.1 uncultured Roseobacteraceae bacterium | reverse complement strand
TACATTGGTGATGTGGGAGTTAAAGGGTTACATCACCTCATTTGGGAGGTTGTCGATAACTCTATCGATGAAGCGATGGCAGGCTACTGTGATGAAATCACGGTGGAAATTCACCCGGATAATTCCATTGCCGTTACAGATAATGGTCGAGGAATCCCTACTGAACTCCACCCTAAAGAAAAAAAATCAGCCTTAGAAGTAGTAATGACCGTATTACATGCCGGTGGTAAATTTGATAAGGATACTTATAAAGTTTCAGGAGGTTTACACGGCGTAGGGGTGTCTTGTGTAAATGCCCTTTCTACTCACTTAAAGGCTACTGTCTACCGGAATGGTGAAATATGGGAACAAGAGTATGAAAGAGGAGTTCCCCAATACGATGCACGAAAAGTAGGCACTACCGATGTACATGGTACTGTAGTACATTTTAAGCCCGATAACACTATTTTTGCAAACACAGTCTATAATTACGGTACCATCGCCTCTAGGCTTAAAGAGCTGGCTTTCTTGAATGCAGGCATTCGGATTAGCTTAAAAGATTTGCGAGAATTAGATGAGGAAAACCAACCTAAAAATGATTCATTCTACTCGGAAGGAGGTTTAAAAGAGTTTGTAAAATACCTAGATGCTACCCGCCAGCCTTTACTCAGTAGTCCTATTTATATGGAAGGGGAAAAATCAGGAATTGCCGTACAAGTGGCCATTCTTTACAATAACTCGTATGCCGAAAATGTCCACTCTTATGTTAATAACATTAATACACACGAAGGAGGTACACACGTAGGAGGATTCCGCAGAGCATTAACACGCACCCTGAAAGGCTATGCCGAACGCAATGGCATGCTTGATAAAGTAAAAGTTGAAATCAGTGGAGATGATTTCCGCGAAGGGCTCACCGCTATCATCTCAGTAAAGGTACCTGAACCACAGTTTGAAGGACAAACCAAAACTAAACTAGGCAACTCTGAAGCAAGTGGCGCGGTAGATTCTACCGTAGGTGATATCCTGAACCAGTACTTGGAAGAACACCCTAAGGAAGCCAAGTTGATTATCGATAAAGTAGTAATTGCCGCACAAGCAAGACATGCCGCTCGCAAAGCACGCGAAATGGTACAACGCAAAAATGTACTGAGTGGAAATGGGCTTCCGGGTAAACTAGCCGACTGCGCAGAAAAAGACCCTGCCCTTAGCGAAGTTTACTTAGTAGAGGGCGATAGTGCCGGTGGTTCTGCTAAGCAAGGGCGCGACCGTAATTTCCAGGCAATTCTACCTTTGCGAGGAAAAATATTAAATGTTGAAAAAGCACAAGAACACAAGATTTACGATAACGAAGAAATCAAAAATATCATCACTGCTTTAGGGATTTCGTTTGGAACAGAACACGACGAAAAAGAGGTAAATCTCGAAAAGCTTCGCTATCATAAAGTAATTATTATGACCGATGCTGATGTAGATGGTAGCCATATCCGAACATTGATTCTGACCTTGTTTTTCCGTTACATGAAAAAAATGATTGAAAACGGAAACTTATATATTGCTCAACCTCCTCTGTATTTAGTAAAAAAGGGAAAGCAAGAGCGTTACTGCTGGACTGAACCCCAACGGGAAACTGCCATGCGGGAACTCGGAGGCGATAACCCTACCGGCATTAGCGTACAACGCTACAAAGGTTTGGGAGAAATGAACCCACAGCAACTTTGGGATACTACGATGAACCCTGAAAACCGTAGCTTAAAACGTGTGGATATAGAATCGGCAGCAGAAGCCGACCATATCTTCTCCATGCTCATGGGCGACGAAGTAGCCCCACGCCGGGAGTTTATCGAGAAAAATGCTCGCTACGCTAAGGTAGATATTTGATTGAATTATATCTGTATTTAAAAAGCCTTTCGATTATAGAACATCGAAAGGCTTTTTCATGACAATCTTTAAAAACTATTTTATCACAGCAGCTCCATAAAGAGTGTAAGGTCCTTTAGAACGCGAAAACACATACCCTTGCAAATTAACAATATCTCCCTTTTCCAGCTTATCGGTTTCTTTATTACGTTCAGGGTGAAACAAAAACGAAAAACCGGTAGATGAATTTTCTTTCCCTCCTTTTACTTCAATGATACCGTCTTCAATCACTTCCTTCGAATCAATCGTAACATTCTGAATGAGTACAACTTTCTGATAGTACTTGCTAATGAACTCACGTGTATCTAACAATTTTAAATCTTGGTCGATATTATAAGTGAGGGTAATAATATCAGGATTGGTAGTTCGTGTGCGAGTATCATGCTCTACCATACGATCTAGCGCATCTACACCTGAGTTCGCTTGCAATAATTTCACGTTGGAGCTACAACCGCCAAAGCACAATGCAACTGCTAATAAGTAAACTATTGTTTTGAATCGAAACATTATAAAATCAAATTCTTAGTTAGGGGATTTACATAGCAGGCCCACCATAGAACAGAGGTAACGGTGCTAAATCGGCATACTTCCCTCCCATTTGGTTGAGTTCATCAGCATTGTTTTCAACAATAGCGTTGTATCGCGAAACGTATTCGTTGTAATTTTTTCTAATCTCAAAATCTGCATTATCGGCCTGCATCATTTCATTATACAATAATTTGGCGCGTGCATGCTGATTGAACTCTTCATTATTAGCTACAAATTCTTGCCAACTTTGTATGAGTTGTTCAGTGGCATTGTCATATGCTAACATTACTGATTCACTTCCTAAAGTAACAGAATCGTACATAGCTTCTTGAGCATTCGATTGTAATGATTTTAAATTCTGTAATTGAGCTGCATCAAATTTTTGCAAAGATGATTGCACTTCTTCAACTAGTAATAGTGCGTTTTCAAGTTTGGTTTGCTCTGAAACAAACGCTTGGTTTTTTAAAGAACTGATACTATCGGTTAACATATCAATTTCTTCCTGTAATCCCCCCACTCCCATATTTTCCGAAGAAACTCCTTCTGCACCACCGCCTTCTTCGATAACATCCGTTTTACTGTCTTGCGCTTGTTCGTTTGAGCCACTACCACAGCTAGCTAAAAAGAATAAAGCCACCAAAAGTACAATGTGTCCGTTTTTGTAACTTTGTGCTATAAAATTCTGACAAAAAGTGTAAATTCCTTTTCTGTTTTTGATAATTCTCATAAGTATAACGGTTTAAGTAGTAATTATTAATTGATTTTAAGAAACAGGCGTAAAATATACAATAATGGCTAAAGAGTTAGGTAAAATTCTAGTAATTGATGACAATGAGGATATATTGTTAGCAGCAAAACTACTATTGAAAAAACATGCTGATTTAGTGCAAATAGAAAAAAACCCTGGTAAAATTCCATTTCTGCTCAACAATGATAGCTATGATGTTATTATGCTTGACATGAACTTTAGTAAAGATACTACCAGCGGCAAAGAAGGATTCCATTGGCTTGAACAGATTTTAGAAATTGATCCTAACGCCATCGTAGTGATGATTACCGCATATGGCGATGTGGAAATGGCAGTACGAGCATTACGTGCTGGCGCTACCGATTTCGTACTAAAGCCCTGGCAAAACGAAAAGCTCATTGCTACACTCCGCACAGCATCGCGCTTGCGCAATTCGATGAATGAGGTAAAAACCTTGAAAGAACAGCAAACACAGCTTACTTCAGAACTGAATAAACAAGTATCCTTTTCCGAAATTATCGGCGAAAGCGACGCCATGATGCATGTATTCAACATCATTAATAAAGTAGCTGTTACCGATGCTAACGTACTGATTTTGGGAGAAAACGGTACAGGAAAAGAAGTGATTGCTCGCGCAATACATAACCGCTCTCTGCGAAACGATAAAGTTTTTATCAGTGTGGATATGGGTACGATTACCGAATCACTTTTTGAAAGCGAGCTATTCGGCCACAAAAAAGGAGCGTTTACCGATGCGAAAGAAGATCGAGCCGGCAGATTTGAAGTTGCCAACGGAGGAAGCCTCTTCTTAGATGAAATCGGCAATCTATCACTTTCGCTACAATCCAAATTACTCACAGCACTTCAGAAGCGCGAAATTACTCGTGTGGGTTCCAATCAGGTAATTCCTATTGATATTCGTCTGATTTGCGCAACCAACATGCCGGTATACGAAATGGTAGATAGTAACGAGTTTCGGCAAGACTTACTTTATCGTATTAACACGGTAGAAATACATCTTCCTCCGCTCAGAGAACGCGATGGCGACATCCCTTTACTGGTCAATCATTTTGTGAAAGAGTATTGTAAAAAATATCGAAAGAATCTGAAGAAGATTTCTTCAACTACTATGAAGAAACTACAGAAATACCATTGGCCGGGAAATATTCGCGAGTTGCAACATGCCCTAGAACGCGCTATTATTATGAGTGAAGAAGATACTCTCCAACCTGGTGATTTTATGTTTTTAGCTCAAAAATCAGAATCCGGTGATGTAGACTATTCTGAGTTTGACTTAGAAACTGTGGAAAAAATGATGATTCAGAAGGCAATTAGCAAACATGCTGGTAATATTTCAAAAGCTGCAAAATCGCTAGGCTTAACGCGGGCGTCGTTGTATAGAAGATTAGAAAAGCATGGGCTTTAAAGATTTCAGACTCAATGTAATTGTAAGGGTCATCGGGATTACCATTACCGTATTCACGCTGGTATACATTATTAAATCTTCGCAAGGCTTATTTGTAACCGTAGGGCTAGTAGGCGGGCTCGTAGTATACCAAGTAATTGCATTGATTAGTTTAATGGAAAATACCAATCGAGAGTTAGTCGACTTCTTAAGTTCCATTCGATACGACGACTTCTCACATTCCTACAAGCTCACAGGTAAAGGAGGGAGTTTCGACCAATTAAATAATGAGTTTAATAAGGTATTGAAAAAATTTAAAGATATCCGTGCAGAAAAAGAAGCGGAATATCAGTATCTAAAAAACATCATTCATCATATAGGCATTGGGCTCATTTCATTCGATAAGAACGGAGATGTACAAATTATTAATACAGCCGCTAAAAGGCTTTTCCAGGTAAACCGCTTGCGCAACATACGCAAGCTCGAAGAGTTTAGCCCTGAACTTATCGAAAACTTTCGACAACTGCGTACCGGCTCCAAGGCACTAGTGCGAGTCCGCAAAAATGGAGAGGTGGTTCAACTAGCGATCTATGCTATTGAACTTTACCTCAAGGGAGAAGAATTCAAATTGGTTACCATTCAGAACATTCACTCCGAGTTAGAGGAACAGGAGATGGAAGCATGGCAGAATCTCATACGAGTGCTTACACACGAAATTATAAACTCAGTAACCCCTATTTCTTCTTTAGCAAATACAGCAGAAGAAGAAATTAGCTATTTGCAAGGGCAAGAAAATGCTTCTGGTGAAGAACTCGACGATATACAACTTGCCATTCAGACCATCAAACGAAGAAGTGAAGCGCTCATACGTTTTATTAGTGAGTTTCGTAGCCTTACACACGTACCAACACCTAAACTCAAACATGTACAGGTAAGTGAAATGTTTGAGCATATCCGAATATTGATGCAACACGATTTCGAAGAGCACCATGTGCACCTCGAGATGAACATTGACCCTGAAGGTCTTATCATTACAGCAGACCAAGAGCTGTTAGAACAGGTGCTTATCAACCTTATTAAAAATGCTATACAAGCACTCAGTGAACTTTCTGAAGAAGAACGTCCAGATAAAATCGTACAAATGCTTGCGTTTCAAAACAAAAATAATCGTCCTATCATCAATATTATCGACAATGGGCCGGGAATCGATCAAGAAGCCTTAGATCGTATTTTTATTCCGTTTTACACCACAAAAAGTACCGGTTCGGGAATTGGTCTGAGCCTATCAAGACAGATTATGCGTCAACACCGAGGCACTATTACTGCCAAATCGGTTTTGGGAGAGGGCACAGAGTTTAGCCTTAAATTCTAATTTATCACCTGTTTGATTTATGTTTTCTGAGAATTTCCTTATTTAGATTACTCCGATTTTTGAAAATTTACAAAGCCCTAGCTTTTCCAATCGAAGCAGCGAACTAACTGCTCAATTTGAATTGAGCACAAAAAAATCCCTTTAGATTTATTTGCTAAAGGGATTTTTTACAGCATAAGTCTTACTAATCTATGCTACTTGCGTTCTAGGCGAGCTTTGCATTTCGTCTAAAGCTTCTTTGCCTAACTTTTTGAGCATTCGGTAGTGTGATACAACAGCCTGCGAAAAAGTAGGATGTTCGATGTACGGCACTCCAAATTCTTCAGCAGTATCTTTAACAATTTCTGAAATAGCAGGGTAATGAACATGGCATATATTAGGAAACAAATGGTGTTCAACTTGCATGTTGAGCCCTCCGCACAGGAAGCAAGCTAACCAGCTTTTGCGGGCAAAGTTTGCCGTAGTTTGCATTTGGTGAATAGCCCATACTTCCTCAATTTCGTTCTCATTATTAGGTTCAGGAAAATCGGTTCCCTCTACCACATGCGCTAACTGAAATACTAATCCTAAAACTAAGCCTCCAGCAATATTCATCACTACGAAACCAATCAAAAATTGCCACCAAGCAATAGGTAGAAACACAAGTGGCAAGACAATGAACAAAGTATAGTATAACACTTTGAATGCAAACAAATTGAACATATCTGTTTTCGAATAATTCGTTTTAGTTTGCCCGATTTGCCCTTGAAAAAACTTTACGTAGTCTTTTCGGAAAATCCACGAAATATAAGCTAGCCCATATAAAGGAAAAGCATATAAATGTTGATAGCGCATCATTGGTTTGAGCTTTTCTAACACCGAAAGCCTAATTAATCCGGGTGCAACATCGATATCTTCATCGTGCCCAGGTATATTGGTATAAGTATGGTGCACAAGGTTGTGCGTAGTTCGCCACACCGTATCGTTACCTCCTAGCGTGTTGAAAGAAATTTTACCTATTATCTCATTCAACCGCTTATTAGTAGTATACGAGCCATGGATAGCATCGTGGCTAATGTTAAAACCAACAAATGCTTTAAACATACCTAGCAAAATTGCCAACCCTAGCATCACCCAAGGCGAAAAACCCCCGAACATAATCAGCGAGTAGAGTGCGATTACTCCCCCACCGAAGAAAATGGATTTAAAAACCATCTCGGCGTTTGCATTTTTGGAAATTTTGTTCTCTGTGAAGTAAGCGTCAACACGTTTTTTTAAAGTGGGGAAGAAAAGTGCTTGATCTTTTCCCGTAAACCTTAATTTTTTTTGCATAAAGTCTAAAAATATAAATTGATTGTTGAACGATTGATAATTTTGATTACACCTTCGTGCAATTGTTTAAAATTAGCGAACAACTATTAAACTCTTTCGAAGAAAACAGTTTTTTTACAGATTTCTCATGACTTTCATCATTCCTTGTGTTCATTTAACTAAACTTAATAGTGATAACCAACTGTGTAAATAACTTGATATGTCCGAAATTAGAGGACTTAGTCATTACTTAATCAATCAAATCTAGCTCATGAAACAAATACTCATTTTAACAATATGCATCTTGATAGGATGTAGTTCGTTTGCTACAACAACCCCAACTAAAGTAATGGTACGTGCCAAAGCAAAAGATGCAAAATTTATTGGTTCTTCAATTGGCGGTGCTCATGTAATTATCCGCAAAGTTAGCTCTGGGGAAATCTTAGCGGAAGGAATTACACAGGGCAGTACCGGTAATACTACGCTCATCATGAAAACTCCCAAAGAAAGAAACATGAACCTTGCCGATGAAAATACAGCAGGGTTTGAGGCAACCCTCGAACTAGAAGAACCTACTTATGTGCGTGTAGAGGTACAAGCACCTACCAATCAAAAACAAGCCACTGTAGTAGCATCCACGGAATTGTGGGTAATACCCGGTAAAGACATCCTAGGAGATGGCATTGTAGTTGAGATCCCCGGGTTTGTAGTCGATGTACTTCAACCCCGTACACACCAAGTATTAACACTTAATAACCTATCCGATTCTAAAGTAACTATTGAAGCAAACGTAGTCATGATGTGTGGATGCCCCATTACCCAAGGAGGCTTATGGGATGCTAACCAAATGGAGGTAACCGCCATTATTAAAAAAGATGGTAAACAACATATTGAAGTAGTACTCGATTGGCAAGATACCAACGCCTTTTCAAGCCAATGGGAAGTGTCCAGTCCGGGTTTGTATGAAGTGATTGTATATGCATACAATCCGCAAACAGGGAACACAGGAGTCGATAAAGTAAATTATATCATCAACGAATAAAAACGGACTATTCAAAATTTTTATGCTTGCGTAGTTTACAGTCTTTCTCCTAACATCATGGAGAGAGACTTGTTTTTTTTAATTAGAATTTGATTAACACTCCATAATGGGGTAAAATTTCCGCTTCTCTTAAAGATTTGCTAATTTCCATACATCTATTTATTGATGTTTGATTAAAACTGTAAATACGAAAGTGGAAAGAAGAAACGCATTAAAAAGCATGATTGTCACCCTAGGAGGCACTCTTGCTACCCCCTCGCTACTTACGCTTCTGCAAGCCTGTGAACAACCTCAGCAAGAGGCTCTATGGAAACCTTTGTACCTCTCTGAGGCACAAGGCAAAACACTAGCAGCTATGGTAGACCGTATACTACCCAAAACCAATACTCCCGGTGCCAAAGAAGCAGGTGTACACCAATTTATTGATTTAATATTAAAAGATTGTACCCCTTCTGAAGAAGCTCAAGAATTTGCCCAAGGACTCGATGCATTGGATACAAAGTGTATTGAACAGCACAGTAAGCCTTTCGCTGAACTCGCTACGGAAAAACAAGATGCATTCATTACAGCAGAGAACGATGCTCTCAAGAATATGGAAGGGCGCCCCTCGTTTTTCTACCGCTTAAAACAAGCCACTATTCAAGCGTACTACACCTCGGAACTTGGCGCTCAAACGTTAGCATATGTACCCATACCGGGGGCATATCAAGGTTGTACAGACCTGGCGCCCGACCAAAAAACATGGGCGATGTAAATTTTACTTATACTCACAACATTAATTAACTTATATATGAACTTGAACCTAAAAGCAAAACAGGAAAACACCTACGATGCCATTGTTGTAGGCTCAGGCATTAGTGGAGGTTGGGCAGCCAAAGAGCTTTCTGAAAAAGGATTGAAAACCTTAGTGCTAGAACGAGGCCGCGATGTGAAACATCCGAACGATTACCCTACGGCTATGATCGACGATTGGGAACTCCCACACAGAGGCCGCCTTACACAAGAACAACTTAACAAAACGAAAGTCAAACAAAAACGCATTGGGTACTTGAACGAATCGGCCGTTCACTGGTTTGTAGACGACGAAGAAAATCCTTACAACGAAACTAAGCGATTCGATTGGCTGCGCGGATACCATGTAGGGGGGCGTTCCATTATGTGGGGGCGGCAATCGTACCGTTGGAGTGAGATGGACTTTGAAGCGAATACTAAAGATGGAATTGGTGTAGATTGGCCCATTCGGTATGCAGACCTAGCTCCTTGGTACGATTACGTAGAGGCTTTTGCCGGAATCAGCGGGCAAGCCGAAGGCCTACCTCAGCTTCCTGATGGAAAATTTTTGCCCCCTATGGAAATGAATTGCATAGAAAAGCATGTGAAACAAAAGATAGCAGAAAATTTCGACG
>CAYMYI010000139.1:0-9946 GCA_964394585.1 uncultured Roseobacteraceae bacterium | reverse complement strand
ATTGAAAGCTCTATAACTACCTGATGTGACAGTTTATGCATTCACTGACTCCAAAGTGGCACTTGCGTGGATCCAAAGTGAACAAAAAAAGCTGACGAATTATGTTCAGAACCGAGTAAACAGAATCACTCGCGTTATTGACCAACAGAAGTGGAACTACGTCAAAACAACCGAAAATCCAGCTGACGTAGCATCAAGAGGGACGTGCACAGCCAAATTGTGTGACAATCGACTTTGGTGGACTGGACCCGACTGGCTGCGTAGTCAAACGTCAGTATCAACAACAACAAATGAATTGTCAAGCGAAGAAATGGAATTGTACCGAGCTGAAATCAAATCAAATCCAGTGAAAACTATGACCCAAATTGTGGAACAGGACCACCCAATCTCGATTTTGTTACGGTACAGTAGCTCATTCAAAAAATTTATCCTATTTACCAGAACCCGGATGAAAATAGCCATTTGCTTGATTACCGTACCCATTTTTTTGCACCAGTAAAATACTTTTTTGGATATTATTTCCCAACGCTTACTTTCAACGTTGCGGTAATTTGGGGTATGAGTGCTTTTCTATATATCACCTTGTACCTGAAAGTGTTTAAACGGCTATTACAGCGGGTTACTACTTGGAAAAAGCGACTGTTTGGCAGAAAAAAGCCTATTGTAATCACTCCTTAAAATTGTACATTTTGCTTTTCGCTTACTATGCGAAGGGAAAATGGCTGCTGCTCTGCCCAGCGCACAATACCCTCGGGAGTAGGAAGCCAGTAAGCTCCTGCACGGATTGCCTCTGCCGACGGAAATATGCCCACTTCTGATACTATGCCCTTTTGTTTGCCAAGGCGTTGCCTGAAAATAAGTTCACCAGTTTTTAAATCCCAAAAAAGTAACTCATACCCAACGTTTTGCAATACATCGCTCTCTTCGGCTACGAGTAGGTAGTTATTATTAGGCGAAAAGGCAAGTTGAACCGACTCGCTGAATGCCGAGCTAAACTGGTTGGGTAACCGAAAACGCCATTGCTTACTACCAAAAACTTCGCCTACTAGGGTTTCGTCTTGCCCGGCTACCGCTAAGAGTTTACCCGAAGGAGAGAATGATAGCCCTACAACTTTATAAAAGGGTAGACGTACTTCGCGGAGTAACGATAGCGCTGTAACATTGCTTTTATCGGCTATGGAAGGGAACGCCTCCGGAATTTCGCCTTTTCTTGTAGCATTTTCTCGCGTACGCGCATCAGTATTACGAGTCCATATACGAAGCAAAGCCTCTTCAGAATGTACGGTTACTAATGCTGAGTTACTGGGGTGGATCACAAAGTTGCTTACCGGGGTAAGCCCTGTAGCAATGTTAAGCAGCAGTTCACCGGTTTCAAGGTGCCAGCCCTGTAAATTCCCTTCGGAAAGCCCTACTACAAATCGCCCATCTGGCGAAACGACTATTTTCTGCAATGCTGCATTGGTACTTACCTCGGCTTGCTTTGCTTGATTAGGGATGTTCCAAACAGTAAAGCCGCTGGCTTGTGGTAGTACAAAGTACTTGCCCTTAGGCGAGAACAGAGCCGTTTCATGTAAATTTTGGGTTTCTGTTGCAATACTGCATTTTAGAGTGCCATCCGTTTGCCAAATAAAAATTTTGCCTTGCGAAGTAGCCGTAAAAATTAAATTATCATCGGATTGAAAACGAACCCAAGGGAGTAAAGAAGCACGGTCATGCGTTAGCGTACGGATAGGCTGGCTGGCTTCTTTGGGGATAATCTGCACCGTATCGCCAGAAAGAGTGAAGCCATAGGAACCATCGGGGCTGAACCCATCGCATGCAATTCCGTGGAATTTTTGCAATACTTGAAAAGTAATGGGCCACTCCCGTACAAGGTCTTCGCGGATATCTTCTAAACGTCCCATGATTGCCTCATCATTTTTTACAAATAATAAGTTTCGAACGGGATATGGCAGATACACTGCCCGTTGAAAACCATTTTCGGTGTATTGGTAGGTAATGGTAATATCTTGATGCTCTACCGCGAGGATTTCTCCCGAACGAGAAAATCGGAGATCATGCACCGTATTTTCAACAGAAACAAGTCGATAAGGCTGTTCGTCAGGTTTGATTCCTACTACCCAAACTTCGCTCCCATTAGGAATTACCACTACTTGCCCCTTAGGAGAAACCAATGGGGCATCGCGGAATGTACCATTGGTAGGGAGGGCAAAACGCTTGATGATGTTGCCACTTTGGTAATTCCAAAAGAAGCCTTGCCCATCGGTAAAAAACGAAAGTATTAGCGAGCTATTAGGAATAAATATATTCTGAGAAGCGGCAACATCGCCACGTAAACGGCTGACTACTTTGCCGGTTTGGGCATCGTATACAATGGCTTTCCCCCGGTTATCAACAGCTAGGAAAAGCCGATTGTTAGGGCTAAACACTAAGCTGATCAAATTATCATTGATTTCGCGCACTACTTTACCGGATTGCGTATCGATGAGTTGCCCCGAACTATTGTAACGTGCCAACAGGCGTGTGCCGTCGTTCGAAATACTTGCATCAAATAGCGTGTTTCGGTCTGAAAAAACTTTTTGCCCGAGTTGCGTAGTTCGCCGGTCGATGGCTGAAATCCGTTTGCGAACATCCTCTAACTCGCGTTGTGCTTTTACCTGTTGCTTTTTCAAAAGGTCGTCGTTAAGTTCGAGTGTCTTTTGTGTTATAGGGCGTTGTATTATTTGTTGCTGCACAGGGGTGTCAAAAGAATCGCGTCGTGCGCTGCGCTGCTCAAGCCTCGTATCTACCTTGGCAATTGCGGCTAATAGTTCAGTTTCTCGCTCGCGGAGTTGTTTTTTCTGTTGGTTCAGCCGCTGCAACTCTTCCATAAATTGTCCTTCTTGCTTACTTCGGTTAAGCATATTACGGACTTTTCGAAGTACACGCCCTGACTGTAAATCCATGAGTTGGATACTCCCTTCTTGGTTAAAGCTCATCAGCTTTTTCCCATTATCAAACAGTTGCCAAGTAAGGAGCGTAGTAGTATCCTCTAAGGCTACGGTACGGATGCTATCTTCCGCCAAATAATGTACAGCATGTGGTTTCGGTTTGGTGATGAGCAAGATGTTTTGCTCTGCTATAAACGCCGCTTCCTCTTGAGGAGGTAAAATGCTTTTTTGATAAAGCGACCACGGTTTTTCTTGGTTGGGGTTGGTATTGCGCCGATACACTACTAGGCTATCGGGATGGTCTTCTTTTTCGGCTACTACTAAAAGGGCCAACATGCTATCGGTTTCGTGGTAGGCAAATTGTTGGATGGTGTTTGGCTCGCGAAATTCCCACGTATAAAAAGGATGCCCAGACGAAAAAGGAGTATAGTATGCTTCGGCAACGGCTTGCAAAATTACCGGAGAAGGAGATTCTGCCATTTTGAATGCATGAGTTGCCATTTGCAACGCTCGGTTGGGGTCGCGTGCAAGTACTTTTTTAGATTGAAAGGCAAGATTTGTTGCCAAAACTTTATTTGCACTGCTTTGTGCTTGTTTTGCATTTCGATTGGCTAAAACGATGAAATATACTGAAACGATGAGTAATACAACGGCAGCTACTAAGGCGATAGTACCTCTGCGTAGTCGTTGTTTTAATTGGTATTGGATAAGGCGCTCCCGCTCTGCAGCAGCTGCTACTGCTTGGCTACTTTGCTGAATGTATTCGATTTGTAGCGGGGTAGGGAACGGATGTTTCGCGGGTTCTATTTCGTTTAGGCTGCCAAAATCGTCTATATCGCTTAAGCGGAAGCCCTCTTTGAGCCAGTTTTCGGCATTTTGGCATGCGGTGGCATTTAGCAAAAAGTCGCTGCTTTTTTGTTGACTTTCCCATTCGGAGGCACGTTGTTGCCAAAGGGTATGCGAGTGGGCATATTCGCGGTCAATTTCTAAGGTTTGTACTAAGGTATTAAAGTTTTTTTCGAAAGGCTGATGTAGAAAATCGAGCCATTGCACTGCCGCCAGTTTATCGGGAATTTCTTGCGGAGAAGTTTCCCGCCATAGCACTGTAATGAAGCGTTTGTTTAGGCTGGCGGCATACCGCACTTCGTCTTGGCAAAACGGCGATTCAACTGCCTCGGGCGAAATGATGAATAAAAAATTATCCGAAGCGGCAATCCCTTTATAAATTTCTTTTTGGAAGTCAGCACCTGTAGCAATGCTTTCTTGGTCGAACCACGTAGTCTTACCAATTTCTTGCAGGCGCTTGTTGAGCTTTCTGGCAAAGTCGCTATCTACGCGCGAGTACGAGATAAACACCTCCGTGCCAAGTTGTCCTTTCACAGCGATGCTGCTTTCGATAAACTCCTTATGTAAAGTGGTAGGAGGGTGCATTTGGCGCGAAGCATTGAGCCGCAACCACGTTTCAGCATTTTCAAGGTTAAATCCTCTTAGTAGAAACGATGATTTTGGGTTCTGCTTCCATCGTATAGCGCGGCTTAACAAGATTTTATGCTGATTGTAGTACTCGCGGTCTTGGCGCAATAAATTGATGATTTCGTCAATATCACGGTCGAAATCCCCTTCACGGACATTATCGGTAAAGTCTACATATTGTAAGTGCGCAATAGAAGGCGGCAGCGTGTTGGTTCCAAGTTCTTCTACCAATACCGGGATGATGCGCTTATTCCACTTAAGGGCATGTGCAAGCTCTTGTAGGCAATAGTTGGAGTTAAGCGAGTTGCCAGAAATGAAAAACAAGAAATTGTCGGCTTGCTCAATGCCTTCTTGGATTGCCTGCTCGAAACTACGCCCTTTCTGTACGTCTTTATCATGTAGCCAACAAGTAATCGCATAGCGCGAGAGGGAAAGCGTAACGGCATCGCGGATAGACCGATCGGCGGTATCGTAACAGATAAAGCAATCGGACATGAGGTTTTCAGCATTTTTCCTCGACTCGCATATAAACTCGCAGTGCAGATCGGTGGGTTTGCAGGGAGGTTGCTTCGGAGGGGTGAATTCGGTTAATAGCCACTCCTGAGCAGCTTGCCGTTCTTTCCCTATCAAAAGTTCTGTAGTTGCACGCTTTTTCCGAGTCCACTCTAAGGCTTCGCGCAAAATTTCTGTATGCTTTTGCACGTAGGGGCGGTCGGTCAACAAGATGCTTTTTACCTCTTCAACGACGCCTTCGAAAGCATCGATGGCTTGCCACTCGCTGAGCGGTGTTTCCGTCTGGGCTTGTTCGCGCCCATAAATCCAATTGATTTTCCCAATTTCAGGGTGTACGGCATGCAACTCGCGCTCGACATGCAAAATCGGGATGATGCGTTTGCGCAACTGCAACGCTAGCTCAATTTCTTTTAAACAATAAGGAGATTGGTTCGCATGGGGTGCAATTATATAAATGAAGTTATGCGCCGATTCGATGCCGTTGTCGATACGCTGTTGGAAATCATCTCCTTTCGGGATGTTCACATGGTCGAACCAAGTGGGGAAGCCTTCTGCTTCTAAAGCATGAAAAAGTCGAGTAGCAAAATCTAGGCTTTCTTTCCTACCATACGAGATGAATACATCTTTAAAAATGGGCATAGTTTGCAGAATTTCGTTGGAAACGGTTACCTTAAGGCATGCGCACTATGTAAGGTGCGTAGCTGAAATTACGCTTTTTTCTTTGAACCCTCTTAATGCTTTTTCAATTTATGACACAAATACCCTATGCCGAGCTGGTAGAGTTTCGTCAACAATTGCACAGTATCGCCGAGCTTTCGGGGCACGAAGTGGAAACAGCAAGAGCCGTTGCCGAGAAGGTACGCACATACCAACCTACCGAACTGATTGAACATTTGGGAGGCACAGGCCTCGCCGCTGTGTTCGATAGTGGAAACCCCGGAAAGACAGTGATGTTCCGTGCCGAGCTTGACGCCCTACCCATCCAAGAAGTGAATAGCTTTGCGTATGTATCGAAAAATGAAGGAGTTTCACATAAGTGTGGACACGATGGCCACACCACTACACTCCTTGGCCTAGCGGCTAAACTTCAAAAAGCTCCTTTGCCCAGCGGAAAAGTAGTATTACTGTTTCAGCCCGCTGAAGAAAACGGAGAAGGCGCTAAAGCTATTTTGGAAGATTTAAAGTTTCAGACCATCAAACCCGACTACATTTTTGCACTACACAACATCCCCAACTATCCTTTAGGCCAAATTATTACCAAAGAGGGGGCGTTTACGCCGAGCGTCATAAGCCTCATCATCCGTTTAATGGGGAAAACTTCGCATGCAGCGGAACCGGAAAACGGTATTAACCCTGATTTGGCAATTGCCGAACTCATCCAAAAAGTGAAAGCTTTAGCAAACCCAAACCCCGACCACAAAGATTTTTTGAAAGTGGCAACCGTGTATGCCTCGTTGGGTTCGCAAGATTATGGTATTTCCGCGGGAGAAGCCACGTTACACTTCACCATCCGCTGTTGGGACGACCAAAAACTCACCGAAATGCAAACCAAAATCACAGAATTGGTAAACGAGGTAAGCCATCGGTATGCTTTGGTGCATACACTAGAGTGGCCTTTCTACTTTGCTGCCAACCAAAATGATGTGGAAGCTAACAAAATAGTAGAGGAAAGCGCAAAAATCTGTGGATTTGAGCATCACGTTAAGCCGTTCCCATTTAGTTGGGGCGAAGATTTTGGATTATTTACCCAGCAATTTTCGGGTGCCATGTTTGGATTAGGTGCTGGGTTGGAAATGCCTGCTTTGCACAATCCCGAATACGATTTCCCCGATGCCATTATTCCTTATGGCGCTGCGATGTTTTACACCATTGCACAACAGGTACTCGCCTCGTAAAAGCAGATGTTACAAAACTGTACGCCCTATGATAAAAAGTGTACGATTTCGTTCATATTATTTGAAGATTTTAATTGAGTAATGACTTGTAGTATTCTGATTATCAGGAGTTAGAATGAGTTGGTATTCCTTTGGATACATATAAGGCATATCCAATTGTATTCAAACTTTAAACTCTGAAAGATCATGAAAAAGTCAACTATTTTATTCGCTTTTGTTTTTGCATTAGGCATCAATGCATTTGCTGCTAACGACAACGGAAAAGAAGCCAACGAGCCTGGCCGTGAGCTTACTGCCGAAGAACGCGTACTTGAAGAGCGCTTAGCAGCGGAACTTGAAATTTCGCTAGAAGAAGTCCTTGCTTCAGCTGAAGAAGACCGCGTAGAACGTGTGATTGTATACAATGCCCAAGGTGAAGTGGTACAAGTGCAAGATACCAACATCGATTTAGACCATTTACCCAACGGGGCTGACAAACTGATGCAAGAAGGAACTACGCAGTATTACATTATCTTCTAAGTTGCGTAGACTTTTTCTAAGATCGGTTAAATCTATATAGAGCCAATTGCGTGAAGCAGTTGGCTTTATTTTTTAATTCTGATGGCACTCGTCTTTTACTGTAAATTGGCTGAGGTCTTCCTTTGCCACAAATGCTAAATTCATTCCATCGAATGTCATGAGGAGCTGGTTTACAATCCGATCGTAATAAAAAATAGCTTTTTCTTCTTCTCCGAAATCGTTTTTATAAGTTATCAGAAACTCTTCTTCGTTAGAGCCTTGCGTCATATCCACAATGTGGAAAATTGTTTCTTCGTACGTAAAATGGCAGTCGTTAGCTTCTTTTGGGCAGATAAACTTTAAGTAGACGGTAGGTTCACCGCATTCTGTAAGGATTACCTCGTTGCCGTTTTCGTCGAACTCAAGTTCATAATATGTGCTTTGGTAATTTGCCAAAATTTGTTTGGGAGTTTGCGATTGTACATCGATTCCTAACAACAGACCCCACAAGAACCCAGTAGTAATCAAAAGATACTTCATAAGAAAGTGATTTGTAAACATTTACTTATTGCTACGAACGGATACCTATCCATATTGTTCTGAACAACATTTACCCCATATTGCTCAGTGGGAAGGTTTCATTCACTCGAATGCCTTTGAGAGTTTGTTTTACAGTACAGCACTCTACGCTGGGGTCATGTTCAAACATGAGGACATACTCATTTTCTAAGGCTTCTTTTAACATATTTTCCTTTTCTGCTAGCGTAAGCAGGGGTTGAACATCGTAGCTCAAAATGTAAGGCAGAGGCAAATGAGCCGATGAGGGTATCAAATCAGCCAAGTACACCAACGTACGCTCTTTGTACCGAATAGTAGGCACTAACTGCTTTTCGGTGTGGCCACTTACCGTAACAAACGAAATCACAAGCTCAGAAAACGAATGTCCTTGGTCGATAAACGAGAGCTGTTGGCTTTCTTGGATAGGCAAAATATTCTCTTTCAGAAAGCTGTTTTTTTCGCGAGGATTCGGATGAAGTGCCCATTGCCAATGTTCGCTATGCGACCAGTAAGTAGCCTTGGGGAAGGTGAGTGAGGGTTTACCTGCCCGCAGTTCTACAGCGCCTCCACAGTGGTCAAAATGCAAGTGTGTCAAAATTACATCGGTTACTTCTTCGGGAGTAAACCCTGCGCGGGCAATTGACTTTTTTAGAGTGTCCTCTCCATGCAGATAAAAATGGCGGAAAAAGCGGTCATCTTGCTTATTGCCAATGCCGGTATCGATTAAAATCAGTCGGTTGCCAGCTTCGATGAGCAAGCAACGCATCGCCCAAGTACACATGTTGTTTGCATCGGCTGGGTTGAGTTTGTGCCAAATCGTTTTAGGTACAATGCCAAACATAGCCCCTCCGTCGAGTTTAAAAAATCCTGTATCGATCGTGTAAAGCTGCATATCGTATTTTTTAGGATAAGATGAATGTTTTTTATGCGTTTTTTCAAAAATAACGATTGCCAGCAGGAATAGATAACTCAATATTTTTGGAAATGATTTTACACTTATTTACAACATTTCCCTTCTGCACAACGTATTCTCATTATCTTTGCGATACGAAAATGAAACACAAAAAATTTACCTTAACCATCCTAACAACATGAAAACACTTTTCTATGTAAGTCGCAATGCGGCTTCTTCTTTTATGGTAGGCAACCAGCTTGCTAAACATTTTGAGGTTCATCCTTTTGAAAACATAGAGGCGTGTATTAATGCCATCCGCCCACTGAACCAAAGCCGCGATGAACACCCCGACGTTATTATTTTAGACTATGAAGAAACAGACCGATTGAGTTTAGATGATTTGCGTGAGGTGTACCAATCGGCAGAAGATGCCAACTTGTTACTTTTATTGCCAGCAACTGCGCAAAATCTTTTGTTTGATGTAATCCGTGAAGGAATAGTAAACTACATTGTAAAGAAAGGAGATTACTCTAAACAACTTGTTAATCAGCTTCTTTCCGATAGAATTATGGCGGTGTAAGGCTTATCGCCTTCTATGAGTCCCTCATAAATATATTTTTATTTATGAGGGATTTTTTTTGTAAAACTCTCAACTTCTAGCACATAAATTTTATAGTCTGTAGCCGGAACAAATAATTTCTGAGAACGATAGTTTAAGACAATAAACACAAGGAAAAGCGAGACTAGAAATGCCTGCAATACAATGTTGAATAACCCCACTACGAAAGAAGTGGCCCACCCCGGATACGCCACATCGGTAAAAAAGCGTATGTAGGCGACTACCACCATCCCGATGAGAGAAAAAACAATCAGCAGAAATGAGACGATAAGAATACGCACGGCGACCACATCCACATGTACGGAAATAGCTCCTAAGCCATGCAAAATCAAGGCGGTAAAATTCATTTTCGATTTACCCGCCAAACGCTTTCCCCGATCGAGGGTAAGTGTACCGTAAGGCAGTTTAGAGCGAATAGTACCTCCTGGGTAGTTATTCCAGATTTCCGAAGAGAATACCAAACGCTTCAAGGCTTTTTGAGGAATAATGCTAAAGTTGCCAAAACTGATGGTTTTGCCAATCAGTAAATAAAAAAGAAAGCGATAGAGCTGATAAAATAACCGAA
>CAYMYI010000138.1:0-10082 GCA_964394585.1 uncultured Roseobacteraceae bacterium | reverse complement strand
TGGGATTGGCAACGCGCATGGGGCATCAGATTTTTTCTGCAAAAATACGAAAAAGTAGGATTCTTGGAGGTGCAGTTTCCCCCCAAGGTCTGTGAGCCATAGACCTAAAGCTGAAATGTTTGCTAACGGTCTCGTGTATGAGAAGTAGCGGATTTCAAGCCACTGAACTGTCAGATAGCAATATACTTAATTGAACGCAAAAGCGGTTCAAGTTTGCACTTAGAACCGCTTTTGCTTATGCACTGTGTTGGCAATGGTTATGTTATTTGATGCTTTGTAAACCCTGACATCACCTTACCCATTATCCTGATTTTCCCCCAACGTGGTGTCATTCGTAAGTTATACACTAAAACTTTAGTAAGAAAACCAGGCAGAATACTTGTTTTACGTCCTATTGCTTCAATAATAGGAACCCCCACATCTTCAGGCTTCAAACTCATATTCATTTTCATGTTGGCTCTGGCAGAAAACCCACTTTCAACAGGGCCCGGGGCTGCTGCCAAAACATCAATTCCTTCCTCTTTTAATTCAATTGCTAATGCCTCACTAAGAGATTGTACGTATGCTTTTGTTGCTGCATAATTTGCCGCATTTGGAACTCCTTGAAAAGCAACCATGGAGCTTAAAAAGACGATTGCCCCTTTTTTTGATTGACTTTTCATTTTGTTAGCAAAATGATGAGCCATAATTAATACTGCTTTGCAATTCAAATCGAGCATATTCATTTCTTGCTTTAAGTCTGCGTTGATGAATTTACCCGATGTGCCAAATCCAGCATTAAGGACTGCAATTCCAATGTTTAGGTGATCGGTTTCTTTTAGAAGTATGTCAACATCTTCTATAGTTGAAAGGTCACCTTTTATTGGAATACTTTCTGTTCCATATTCATCAAATAAATGGGTACTTAATGCTTCCAATTCTTGCTCTCTTCTTCCAGTGATGACCAGCTTAAAACCAGCCTCACCAAACTTAATGGCTAGCTCCCGTCCGATGCCAGAAGTTGCACCTGTGATAAGAACCCATTCATGGTAGTTCTTTTTAAACCTTTTGATTGTTTTTTGTGATATTTTCATTTCTCTATGTTTTCAGATTTTAATTTGATTTGAGCCAGCCATTCATCATGGAGGCGTTCTAATTTATTGGGGACAAACACTTTCTGAAGAAAGGTCATAAAGCCATGTTGTGCTTCACTTGTAATCAGTTTGCAACCATTTTCAGTGGGAATAATGAGCCAAGCATGGTAGCCTCGAATACTTTTCTTGTTTGACTCCCAGCTCAACCGATAAGGAGCCTCAAACTCTTTGATCGTTGATGTAAAGTCCAAACCCATGGTTTTCCATGTAAAAACTGACTTTTCTGAAAGTCGCCCATCCGTATTATCTATAAGCTTTAATTCGCTTGCTCCTTCATAATACTCCTCCCATTCATCTGCTTGTATCAATACAGACCAAACGGTTTCAGGTGAAGCATTGATGTCTATTTCATTGTGAACAAAAAATTTAGATTCTTCGGGTTTGTAATCCTCGGGCCATCGAATCTCTTTCGAGTTTGGATGGCTTCGCTCGACAGATTTTTTCACCGAATAGCAGCCTGCTGTAGAAAAGGCAATGAAACACAGCATCAATATTTTACTCGTTACTGTTGTAATTGATTTATTTCTGTTCTTCATAATGATTAAGATTTTAAAAACGGTTGCCCATAAAGAGCTTGTATTAAAACATACGCTGCTAGTAGCGTATAAATAATTGCTAACCAGAAGGTTAGTCTAGTATCCCTTAAGACATAGTAAGAGGCAATGGGCAAAACTTGAAGTGCGTGCATTCCAATGAAGTGAGCAACTCTTGGATCGCCATATTCTCTGGTCCAATTCAAAAAAGGAATAGCCTTACCGCCTGAAGAAGCTCCTATCGTGTGTGATAGGCTTGCTCCCATCACAAAACCCTCCAGTGAGAATATGAAGAAAAGAAGTAAGCCTATTCTAATAGACCACACGTAGTAATCTGGTAGTTCAGGGAGTGGTGTCTGAAAGAAGCGAATAGCTAAAACCAGCGTAATGAAAGACACTACCGTTGCAGCAATAGCCATCAAAGCATAGAGTCCTCCATAAATTGGAGTAGACAAGTTATAGTGCGATAACTGCCCCCTTCCTGCTTGAAATCCAATGTAGATAATTTCAAAACCAAGCATCAAAACAATGAGCCAATTCATGATTTGTATGCTGTTATCTTGTGGCAGATAACTCATTAACCAGGCAATCGTCCAGCTGAAGATTCCAATGGAAAGCGCAAACTTTATGGGCTTGAACCATGCATTCGTGCCAGATACTTCTATTGAAGTGATTTGACTGAGTACTACAAATAGTACAGCTAATATGAAGTTGACCACTCCAAATATGAATAGTAATTCATTCTTGGATTTTAATGTACCAATGAACGCTATCTTATCTGAGTTGAATGTTTACAATTACAGTTTGCCCTTCAGTAACCGTGATAGCAGCATCTTCAAAATCTGGAGGTCCAAATTTGATTCTGGCATCATTGGCAAAGCCAATGGGTTCTTTAGGAAAGCCCACAAAATTTGTTTCTAGCTTTTTGTTGTTGTTTTGATCCTGGAATACAACAGCTGCATAAGTTCCTACGGGAACATTCTCAAGCAATACTTCCATATTACTTTGATTAACCGTCACATCTTTTCCCCTGAATTGCTTCCCAACCTCAGGAAAGTTTTCTTTCGTGAATATTCCTGTGGAAATAGAGCCGCCTTTGTCGGCTTGTATTCCACTCACTTTAAAAAGTACACTACCTGTTTGGGCTTGAACGGATAAGCTGATTAGAAAAAGAGTCACAATTGATACTACTAATTTTACCATGTCTATTTTTTTTGATTACATGGCAAATTTGCAGGGAAATGGCTCTGAAAAACGATAACAAATGTTTAGGCTTTTAGGGTAGCCTGCTTTTTTTAATCCTACTAAGGTGAATTGGCGTGATTCCGAGATAGGAAGCAATCATGTGCTGTGGAACACGGTTGTGGATATTAGGAAAGATTTGATTCATCAGTTCGTACCGCTGTAGAGGAGAAAGTGTATATAAATGTTCGATACGCCTATCTAAATAGGTGAAGTAATATTCGGCAATAAGTCTTCCGAGTTTTTCTCCTTCCCGCAAGTTAATGTATCCCCATTCGATGGCATCTCTTGGTAAGACAATAACTTCAGTAGCCTCCATAGCTTCTAATAGGTAGCTGGATTTTTCCCTTGTCAAAAAGGCTCGATAATCAGCAATGAACTGGTTTTCTATAGCAAAATGAACGGTATGCTCAGTACCACCTAAATCAAAAATCTTTACTCTGAGTATGCCACGCTCTATAAAATATACTTCGTCAATAATCTTTTCGTCTTCACTTAAAATTTCCTTCTTCTTGAACGTTCTTCGATAACACATGGACATAAACTCTCCTGACTCACTTTCAGTAAGCTTTATCATGTGTGATATAGCATTCTTTAGGATTTCCATTTTCTAATTAATGCCAACGGTTTGGCTATGCGCAATGGCTAATTTAAAACTGCTTACTTAGCAACTAAAGATAAAAATAGAAAAAAGAAAGAAAATTTCGATTGTCTGCAAAACTGCCATTGCGCATAGGTGATGTTGTGCTTTATTTACTTATTTTTCAAATTAGAGCATGCCGATAATTAGCTGAATCAATCAGTCCGGAGCTGCCAAGTAAAACGGGACATTGAGTTAAGCAACTTTAGATAATTTTCCCCTAGGTCTGTGGCTCACAGACCTAAAGCTGCTACCAATCAGTTTCGTAATGGGTTCATAATCCAAAAGTATCGTTTTATTCCTCGTAAAACCTTGCCGAAGACCATAAATAGTCTTCAGGTAGTCTGATAATTACCATTTTTCTTGTAAAGGATTTAGGTGAATATATTCCAGCTTTTACTCTAGCATTTCTTATGGTACTGGTCGATTGATGAATGCACATTATACTATGGTGTGTGAGCCATAGACCTAGGAGAGGAAAACAACTTTAGCAAGTCCCCATTTCAATAACAAAGTGCTATTGAGTTTTTTTCAACCAAAAACCTCTCAGACGTTCTGTAAAAGCAAGTTCCCATTTTGTTTTGTGCAAACATTTTAAATTTTTCATCGAAAACCGAAATGTTATCACGAGTTTCTGCAAAAGTGATCAAATGTAGTTACTGCAGGGTGGATTTGGAGGCTTTCTAATTCCATTCTAGCGTTTCTCATGCGCCTGGTCGATTGATGAATGCACATTGTAGTTTGGTCTGTGAGCCACAGAACAAGGAGAGGCTGACGCACAATGACCAACTATCACCCGTAAGCTAGACTTTTCAAATTTCAATAGAAATATCGGATAGCACTGGCCTTTGCAAATAGCTCAGTAAGCTTATGGGTGATAGTGCATGTTAGGCTTATTTAAATTGTGGGATGCTTGTCCTTAAATTTAAAATTCGTAATTTTGGGATAGTTATACCTAAAATTGAAATATGACCTTCGACAAAAATATATTAGCAAGTAGAATCAAAGATGATAACTCATGGTGGGAGGAAGGAAAGATTCCATTTTACGATGAATTCAGTAAGAGAAGATACTACCGGGGGTTCTATGAGCTGGTTACTCAAAAATTCCCTCATCGTGCTGTCGTTCTCATGGGGCCAAGGAGAATTGGTAAAACGGTTATCATGTATCAAGCGATTCAAGATTTAATCGATTCTGGTGTTGATCCTAAAAAGATTTTCTATTTCAGTTTGGACACTCCTATCTATACTAATATACCCCTTGATGAATTGTTAAGTGATGGCTTGCAGATCAATGGTGTAACTGTAAAAGAATCATATTTTTTCTTTGACGAAATTCAATACTTGAAGGATTGGGAAATACATTTAAAATCACTTGTAGACAAAAACAGAAAGTCTAAGTTCATTGCTAGTGGAAGTGCTGCCGCAGCGTTGCGAATGAAAAGTATAGAAAGTGGAGCGGGAAGATTTACCGATTATTTCTTACCGCCTCTTACTTTCTCTGAATATATTGATCTCAATAAATACAATAATCTTCTGGTTGAAACGGAAGTTGATTTCAATGGTCCCAGGCGATTCTATAAAGCCAAGGAAATTGAAAAGTTTAATAGTCATTTTGTCGATTACATAAACTTTGGAGGATTTCCCGAGATAGCTCTTAATTCAGAGAAAGTGAAGAATCCAGAACGGGTCATTCAGAAGGACATTACCGATAAGGTAATTATGAAAGATTTACCAGGGCTTTTTGGTATTGAAAATACCTTGGAACTACAGCAATTTTTTAATGTATTGTCTTATCGAACAGGTGAGATTCTAGACTATAAGAAGGTATCCCAAGAAACCAAAACTGATCATAAAACCATAAAAAAATATATTAAGTATTTGGAAGCAGCATTTTTGATTAAAGTATTACATAGAGTTGATGTTACAGCTAAGAGATTCAAGAATATAACACAGTTTAAGGTCTATTTAACAAACCCAAGTCTTTATACAGGGCTATTTGGACGTATAGACGATTCAGATGAAAGATTCCCACATCTGGTTGAAACTGCGGTTTATGCTCAATATCTTCATCGAGAACATGAGTATTTGAGATATGCTAATTGGAAAGTTGGTAAGGAAGAAGGTGAAGTTGATTTAATACAAGTTGGTAAGAATTTTCAGGAAGTTCATTGGGCAGTAGAAGTTAAATGGTCTGATAGCCCAAAAGCAGGGAAGCTTAAATACTTCATGGCTAAAAATGGTCTTACTAAAGGAATAGTAACAAGTAAAACCAAGTTTGAAGACTATGAAGACTTACTTATTGTTCCAAATAGCATATATGCATACGTAGTTAGTAAGAATGCCTTGGATAAGTTGGATGAAGAAATCCTTTATTGAGCCTAACAAAAACAGCTTGGCGGCGGTGGTGCTTGCCCAAGCTGATGTTACCAACATATTTTTTTTCATTAAAAATCTGTAAAAGTTTCTTTGGGCATATCGGCAACTGTCATTCCACAATTTGGGCAATGAATATCAAAAATGCTCCATACTAAACTAGCACGCATAACAGGAATCTACAAGTAACAAATAGTATGGACAGGTAACATTAAGGAGTAGATTTCAGTTTTTCCCCAAAAACTCTCTATCTTTATTCTACCGCTAAACCGCTATACTTTCTCCATGAACAAAAAGCTGCTTTCTGAAAGAGACATCTGTACTAAGTTCATTCACCCTGCTTTGCAACGGGCAGGTTGGAGCTTGAAGAAGCAGATTCGTGAGGAGGTTTCGTTTACCGATGGTAGAATCATAGTGCAAGGAAAGCTCCACCACAGAGGGAAACAGAAACGTGCCGATTATATTTTGTATTACAAGCCCAATGTTCCCATCGCTGTCATTGAAGCGAAGGATAACAACAAACCTGTGGGCGATGGGATGCAACAGGCATTAGAGTATGCCGATATTTTACAGCTTCCTTTTGTGTTTACTTCCAATGGCGATTCTTTCGTATTTCACGATAAAACCATAGAATCGGGAGCGAAAGAAACGGAACTTTCATTAGATGAATTCCCCTCACCGCATCAGCTTTGGCAGAAGTATTTGAAATATAAAGGACTGGATGACCCCGATGCCCAAAAGCTCGTTGAGCAAGACTACTATGCTGATGAGAGTGGGATGTCGCCACGCTACTATCAGCAAAATGCAATAAATAGAACGGTGGAAGCCATTGCCAAAGGGCAAAACCGCATATTGCTAGTGATGGCAACGGGTACGGGTAAAACCTACACGGCATTTAATATCATTTGGCGATTGTGGAAAGGAGGCGTGAAGAAGCGTATCTTATTCCTAGCCGATAGAAATGCGCTACTAACACAGACTAAAAATGGAGACTTCTCGCCCTTTGGTAATGACATTATGCACATTATCAAGAACCGAAAGATTGATAAATCGTATCAAATTTACTTTGCCCTCTACCAAGGCTTAACGAGTAACGAAGAAGAGAAGAATGCTTACAGAGAGTTTTCTCCCGATTTCTTCGACCTGATTGTGATTGATGAGTGCCACCGTGGTAGTGCTTCGGAAGCTTCGGCTTGGCGCGATGTGCTTACGTACTTTTCATCGGCTACGCATATAGGGCTTACCGCTACACCCAAGGAAACCAAAGATGTTTCTAACATGGCTTATTTTGGGGAACCTGTATATACCTACTCGCTAAAGCAAGGTATTGAAGATGGATTCCTGGCTCCTTATAAAGTAGTCAGGATTTCTACTACGGTAGATGAAGGTTGGCGACCCTCAAAAGGGAAGCTCGATAAGTACGGTAACGAGATACAAGACCGTATTTATAACCTGAAAGATTACGACCGCAACTTAGTGATAGATGAGCGCACACAACTAGTTGCTAAGAAGATAACACAGTATTTAAGGGAAACCGATAGGCTTTCTAAAACCATTGTTTTCTGTGTCGATATAGACCATGCTAATCGTATGCGCATGGCATTGATTAACGAAAATGCCGACATGGTAGCTAAACACCCGAATTATGTAGTGAAAATTACGGGAGACGATGAAATAGGCAAGCGTGAACTGGAGAACTTTACCGATGTGGAAGAACACTACCCTGTGATTGCCACTACTTCAAAAATGCTCACCACAGGTATTGATACCAAAATGGTGAAGTTGGTAGTCCTAGAAGCTAACATTGGTTCTATGACGGAGTTCAAACAGATAGTGGGGCGTGGTACTCGTATTCGTGAGGCTGAAGGGAAGCTGTATTTCACCATTATGGACTTCCGCAAGGCGACGAATCACTTTGCCGACCCCGATTTTGATGGCGACCCCGTGCAAGTGTATGAGCCAAGCGAAGAGGAATCGCCTGTACCTCCTGATGAGGATATGGTGGGTGAAGGCTTGCCAAGTGATGCAGAAGAAAATACCCCTCTTCCTCCTCCGCCAAGCATTCCTTCGGGTTTAGGTGAGGAGGATGAAACCGAAACAAAAAAGTTCTATGTGAATAATGTGCCTGTATCGGTAGCGCATGAACGTGTACAGTATTATGGTGCTGATGGTAAGCTAATTACAGAGTCATTGAAAATTTATACCAAGAAGAATGTTCAGAAAAACTTCGATTCTTTACAAGCTTTTCAACAAAAATGGCATTCTGCAGAAAAGAAAGAGGAGTTGCTCAAAGAACTAAGCGAGCAGGGTATCTTTTGGGATGCCTTAAAGGAAGAGGTAGGAAAAGAGTTAGACCCTTTTGATTTAATATGCCATGTTGCCTTCGACCAACCGCCGCTCACCCGCAGGGAAAGAGCGAACGAGGTGCGCAAGCGTAACTACTTCGCCAAGTATGGTGAAGTAGGGCAAAAAGTATTGGAGAACTTACTCGCAAAATATGAGGAGGAGGGTTTGGAATGGCTAGAGAAGGGTGGTTCTGTACTCAAGATAAATCCATTGAGCAATTTAGGGCAGCCTGTAGAATTGGTACGGGCTTTTGGCAAAAAGAAGGACTTTGAAGCCGCAGTTAACGAATTGAAAAATCAGATATACCAAACAGCATAGATGAGCAACCTAACAGGCATTATCAAAAGCATCCGCGACATTATGCGCAAAGACACCGGAGTAGATGGCGATGCGCAGCGCATTTCCCAAATGGTGTGGATGTTATTCATGAAAATATTCTCCGATAAGGAGGAAGAGTGGGAAATTACCCTCGACGACTACGAAAGCCCGATTCCCGACGAACTGAAATGGGAGGCTTGGGCAGCCGATGAAGAGGGTATGACGGGCGACGAGCTGATGGACTTCATCAACTTAAAACTGTTTCCTGCACTCAAAGAGTTAGACCCTACGCTTAATCCGCAGACTCGTATCATCCGTTCGGTGTTTGAAGACACCTACAACTACATGAAGAACGGCACGCTCTTCCGTCAGGTCATCAATCAACTGAACAAGATTGAGTTCAATACTTCGGATAGCCACCTGTTCAATGATATTTACGAAACCATGCTGAAAGAACTGCAATCGGCAGGCTCGGCGGGGGAGTATTATACGCCCCGTGCCGTAACGCAGTTTATGGTGGATATGGTGAACCCACAATTGGGCGAAAAGGTACTCGATCCCGCCTGTGGTACGGGTGGCTTCCTAACCTGCGCCATTGAGCATATGCGTAAGCAGGTAAAAACGCCGGACGATCGGGAGACGCTACAGGCTTCCATTTTAGGAATTGAAAAGAAACCGCTGCCTCATTTGCTGTGTACTACTAACCTCATGCTGCATGGTTTTGATGTTCCTGCTTTGCAACGAGATAACTACCTTAACAAACCCTACGCCGATTGGGGAGCCAAAGATAAGGTAGATGTGGTGCTCACCAATCCGCCTTTTGGCGGGGTAGAGGAAGACGGTACGGAAACCAACTTCCCACAGAAGTTTCGTACTAAGGAAACGGCAGACTTGTTTCTGGCGCTTATCATCCGTTTGCTGAAAGACGGCGGAAGGGCGGCGGTCGTGCTACCCGACGGAACGCTCTTTGGCGAAGGCGTGAAAACCCGTATTAAAGAAGAGATGCTGCAACGCTGTAACCTGCATACCATTGTACGGCTACCGAATGGCGTGTTTAACCCCTACACAGGCATTAAAACTAACTTGTTGTTCTTTGAGAAAGGCAGACCAACTACGGATATATGGTACTTTGAGCATCCGTACCCTGAAGGTGTAAAGAGTTACAACAAGACCAAACCCATACACATTGATGAATTTGACCGCGAGAAGGCATGGTGGACAAAGCGTGAGGAAAACCGCTATGCATGGAAGGTAAGCGCCGAAGAAATAGCCAAACGCAACTACAACCTCGATGTAAAAAACCCGCACGAAGAAGTAGACGACTTCGGCAGCCCCGAAGAGTTATTGGCAAAGTACGAGGACAATGCCGCCAAGATTTCGGAAGTACAAGAGGCAATATTGAAGGTACTAAACGAGGCATTGAATGAAAACTAGAACCTCATTAAGAGTCTGTTGGGGATTTACATACTGCAGTTTTTTTTGGTAAAATAAAGAC
>CAYMYI010000137.1:0-10159 GCA_964394585.1 uncultured Roseobacteraceae bacterium | reverse complement strand
GGTATGGCTCAATGTGCATCTTACCAAAGTCTTGCACCATTTGTGCAATCATTTCTCTGGTTTCAAGGTTCAAAGTTGCTTCCATGAAAATAGTTGTTATGATTAAGGTTTTTTCAACTCGAAAATACTATTTATTCAGATGATTTGAAAATCAACAACTTACAGTTAGTTGTCAAAACAAACATTTCTTCTATTCTTCCTTTCTTTTTCCCTGTAAAATTCTTTGTGAATAGATTTCGTTAGTAGATTAATGCAAAAAATTGTTTTTTTTCAGAAGGTGAATTTTCGTTGTACACTGCTCATATGGCAGCATCGGTCTATCTATTTAACAGCAGTACTTATCCTAGTGTTTGCTTACAGAATCTGCGCGCAAGCACAATCCAAGGCTCCTCGTCCACTCCCCGAACAATGTACCGATTCTCTCCCTAATCGAGATGTTCTTCCTATACCGCCTTTGTATGAGCATGCAAATGCTGTAGTCCCCTGTTACGAAAACAGTAGGCCTCATGGCGAAATCGTAGCCATGCATACTTCTGAAGATACAGCATCTGTTGCATACTTTATTGAAGGTGTGCAACACGGGCCTTATGTATCGTACCATGAAAATGGCACATTGAACATAAAAGCATTTTATGTACTCGGCAAGCTCGAAGGGCGGTACGAACGATTTTATAAAAATGGTACGCTTGCAGCAGAAGGGCGCTATCAAGATGGCACTCCACACGGGCAATGGCAGTATTACTATCAAAATGGTAAGTTGGCATCAAAAGGCAAACTGGTAGAAAATAAATTTGAAGGGTCTTGGTATTTCTACTACCCCAACGGGCAGCTCAAGCAAATTGAAGTATGGAGAAACTTTTTGCTGTTCGATGTCGGGACTTTTTACACTCCTAACGGAGGAACACGAAAAACCGGAACATTTACCCGTGGAAATGGAGAGTTGTGGGTTTACTACGAAGAGGGAGAGATTGCGCAAAAAACCACCTACTACAATGGAAAAAAGCAAGGAAGAGCACTCCGATTTAGCCAAGAAGGCCATAAACTAGAAGAAGTTTTCTACCAAGCCGACACGTTGCATGGTCCCTTTTTCCGTTACTATGCTAATGGGATATTGGCAGAAAAAGGAGTATACCACAAAGGGCAACAAAGCGGAGAATATGCTCGATTTACCACAAAAGGGACGTTAGTTGAAAAAGGCTTTTTCCGTAGTAACAAAAAAGAAGGTATTTGGTATACCTATAGCCCTAAAGGCGAACTACTCGCTCAGCACTTATACCAAGACGGTAAACTCTTAGGAACTGCTCAAATTTATAACGAGGAGGGGCAGCTAGAAGAAGAAGGATCCTACGAAACAGGAAAAAAAGAAGGAGTATGGACTACTTTTTATCCTTCGGGAAAGAAGCACACCGAGCAGATGTTTCGGCACGGCAAACGCGATGGTATGTACCAAGAGTTCGCTGAATCGGGCGAACGCTTAGTAGAAGGCGCCTATGTTAAAGGTACACGAGAAGGAACTTGGAGGTACTATCACCCTAATGCATTAGAGATGTTTGTACCTATTCCGTATGTGTGGGTACTCTCCTCCGATAAACAATCTACTAACACCCCAATTGTAGTAGCTGAGTACCAACATGGGCAACTCAACGGTGAAGTGCTCTTTCGGATTTCAAAAGAAAATCTGTTGCAAACAGAACAGTGGAAAGATGGCCAACTGCTCGCTGCTTCCCCGATGCAATTTCCTGCTGAAAAGCCGCTGAAAGATAGCCGCTACAAAGCAGGGGACATGCAACGTAAGTGGTTCGATGCCAGAGGACGCCTCCGATTGAACGGGAGCTACCAACAAGGCATCCCTGAAGGAACTTGGCAATATTTTGACCGTAAAGAACGACTCATTTTAGAAGGAACCATCAACAACACCCAACGAGTCGGAATTTGGAAACTTTACACTAAGCGGGGTAAAGTGGCGGGCACTATAGATTTCGCCCCTAGCACCCCAAAAATAAAGTGGATACGCCGGCGTTCAGAGCGACAATACAAACGGAAAAATGCTGCTTTAATGCAATATTTATTTTGAAGGTCGCTTCGTTTTCCCATGAAACTGCGGTTTACGTCCTGTATTCTTTCGAGGCGGTCGGTGTCTTCTTGAAGTAGGGTTGTACTCGGGGCCATTGGGTAAATGAGGCGGTAAGGGTACTTTTCTGATTTCCTTCTCAATCAGTTGTTCGATCTTATAAAAGCTATATTGGTCTTCTTGGGTAATAAACGTAATCGCTTCTCCATCGGCATCGGCTCGGGCGGTTCTACCCACACGATGCACATAATCCTCTGCATCGCGGGGGACATCGTAATTAATGACCATAGCGATTGAGTCGATATCGATTCCCCTCGCCACAATATCGGTAGCTACCAAAATCGTATATTTTCTTCCTCTAAAAAGGTTGAGGACTTCTTCGCGCTGCGATTGCTCTAACCCCGAATGGATTGCTTTTGCCGAGAGGTCTTCTTGTTGTAGTGCTCTCACAATTTCGTCGACTTTGCGTTTGGTACTCGCAAAAACGATTACACTCGGCACGTCGTCGTCGCGCAATAAGTATTTAATCAATTCAATTTTATGCGCTTCGTGCACCATAAACCCTGCCTGCACTACGTTTTTAGCAGGTTTCGCCAAACCAATGTTAATTTCTTTCGGCTCTTTGAGTACTGTTTTGCTGAACTGCCGAATTTTATTGGGCATTGTTGCCGAAAACAAAAGGTTTTGGCGGGCTTCGGGAAGGTTGGCAATCACTTCGAGAATATCCTCTTGGAAGCCCATATCAAGCATTCGGTCGGCTTCGTCGAGGACTAGATGCCGCAAATGGCTGAAAACACTACTTTGCCGTCTTAAATGCGAAATTAGTTTTCCCGGAGTGGCAATGATAATATCGGCGCCATCATCTAATGCCTTTTTCTCGCGCACCCAAGTTTCCCCATCGCTTCCTCCGTAAATTGCCCGCGACGTTACCGACACAAAGTACGAAAAGCCTTCAAGCTGTTGGTCAATCTGTAGGGCAAGTTCACGAGTAGGTACAATTACGAGGGTATCAACTCCTTGATGTGGTTTTTGCACTGCTCTTTGGATAAGCGGTAAAAGAAATGCGGCTGTTTTTCCAGTGCCTGTCTGAGCGCAGGCTATCATATCGTGCCCCTCCAAAATCAAAGGGATTGCTTGCTGTTGGATAGGAGTAGGCTCTAGAAAGTTCATTGCCTCTAGGCTATTTAGCACATCTTCGTGCAAATTCAATTCTTTGAAAGTCATATTGATTCTTCTTTGTTGATTGTTGAAAACACAGCCTACCCTTTACCTATTCAGTCTGTTTTTGCTATTCCGCCTCTGCCGTTTTATAAGAGCGAAGCAATCGTTTGCATTTTCAGCGCAGTTTCTTCCCACTCTTTTGCTGCGACAGAATCGGCAGTAATGCCTGCTCCTGCATAAAAAACTGCTTCGCTTTGCGTAAGCTGTACACAGCGTAAATTTACAAATAAGTGCGTACTGTTTGCCATCCTTACCGGGCCAAGGTATCCGCTGTAGTAGGCGCGGTTGTAGCGCTCTTCTTCGAGCAGAAAATTAAGCGCTTCTTGTTTGGGCATACCACATACTGCTGATGTAGGGTGCAAAAGTTGCAACATTACTGAGCCTAGTTCGGGGAAATGAGTTGCATTTAAATCCACTAAAAAATCGGTACGTAAATGCACTAAAGATGCCGCTGCAACCGTGCGTGGCCCTATTTCTTCAAACTCGCGCAAACGAATTTTTTTAAAACAATTGATGATATAACGGCTAACCATCGCTTGTTCTTCAATCTCCTTCTGCTTCCAAGTAACTTCTTTGAGGCTGGGAAATGCTGTTTTAGGTTGTGTGCCTGCCAGAGCAATCGTGCGGAAATATTGCTGCTTATCGATTTCTACTAAGATTTCGGGCGAGGCTCCTAGCCAAGTGCCTGTTTCGGGCGAAGATGTTAACGATACAAATGCAGAAGGATACTGCCTAGCAATACGCAGAAAACTTTTCGCCACATTGAAGTTGGGGCGAATCGGCTGCTTGCGATAACGAGAAAGTACTACTTTTTGAAAAGCTCCTGCCTGCATGGCACTCACTGCCTTTTCCACCATTTGGATGTAGTGCTGTTCCGTTGCTTCTCCTTCCTTCGATAGATTTTGGCGAGCAAAAAAATGCCCCCTCGAAGCCAGATCAGTTTGCCTTGCTAACTTTTGCAAAAAATGTTCTTGAAATGAAGTGTCCGCTGCCCATGTAACTTGTGGGGTAAATGCATGAGGTGTGGTTTCTTCAGAAACCTGAAGGGTAAAGTGCAAATCAGCCGAAACAAATACCAACGGGTTATCATCACTTGCTTCAAAAGGAGCCATTAAAAACCCACTGCCTATCTGCTCTAGGTCAGCCTGTAGAATTTTTTTCGTTTCCTGTGCTACAATTAAATGATAGGTAGCTTGGTTGGGTAATTTCCACAAGGCTACGGGGCATTTTTCCAAAAAAGCGGTGTACAGAATGTGTTCAAGTGAATAACTCTGCACCTTGGAAAGTATATCAGCAGGCGTTTTTCTCAAAATTCTCTAATAATGGTTTCCTTGCTAACCGTTTGTGTAAAGTTTTAGCTTCCCAAACAGGTATTTACAGGGTTTTCGGACAGCAGCTTCTCTCAGCTTTCAACTACTTCAAAAGTTTCCCAAAACACTTTGAACAATGGAATTTCTGCAATACTGATTTTCTTGGCGATTTCTAAAATTTTATCGTGTTCCACTTTCGAGATGGCGCGATCATTCATTAAATCGTCTTCTTCTTCTAAGAAGATAAACGATAAAAACTTCACAAATACATATGGGGCGTTTAACACATCTACTTTAAAATCGCCAGAAAGCGATGCTTCGTTTTTCAGCGTATTATACACCATTTCATTCTTTTTAAGGGAAGAATGTACCACCATTTCAATGAGATAGTAAAACTTGTTTTCCCAATCGGTAAAGTTTTTAATTAAAAATTGCAGTCCTTTTATAACCGGATCTTTTTTAAGGAAATAGCTGCCGCGCGATAACTTCCTTGCTTTGTTGTTGAGGAGGAGTTGCTCGTACAGGCTAATAGTTCCATTGGCAAGTGCAATGCCTACAGTGGGTGCCAAAAAGACTAGGGCTACAAAGTCGTCATCCCCCAGTTCGATGAAATCCATTTCCGAGGTCAAAAAATCTTTTTTCAAATTCATGGTAGCCGCCAGCACATCTTTGTCGTTCATCAGCGCTACAAATTCGCTATCTGTAATCATGGTAGTCGATTTAAGGAGTTTTACACTAAGACTTGAATATTCAATTTATACATTACCCCACAGTTAGCATATGGGCAGTCGTATTATTTCTTCTTTTTGTCTTTATCTTTTTTTCCAAATACGCTGAAGTGGATATACCGACCGGGGCGATCTTTCATATCGATAAATAAGCTATCTAAATCGCGAATTGCCTGATCCATGTTACGGTATAAAGAATCGTTTTTGAGGAGTAGACCCATAGTCCCTTCCGCCTCGTTTAGTGCTTGCATGCTGGCTTTTGCTTCTTCAAGCACGGCTTTGGTTTCGGCGATGGTGGCAGCAATAGGGGCACTTTTTAGACTGTCGGAAAGCGTATTCATATTCGATAACAGCGGTTTTAGTTCTTTTTCGGTTTCCGCCATACTTGCCGAAAGTTTATCAATAGTTTCTAAGATTTTTGCGATACGGGCTCGGTTTTCTGCTAGCATCAGGTTCACTTGGGCAGTAGCGCCTTCTACATTCTGCATGGTTTGCTTTACTTGCGTGCCCATCCCTTTGTATTCGCTAGCTAGCTGGTTTAGCGTAATGATGGTAGAATCAAAATTGGCAAGTACTGGCAAGGCTTTCTCTTGCATCAAATCGGTGAGGCCTTTCCCTGTTTTTGAAGCAATCGTGTCGCCATCGCCTAAGTATGGAGAAGTATCTGAAATTTGCAGTTCAACGAGCTTTCCTCCTAGCAAATCTCCATCGGTCAGCAGGGCAACTGAGCCTGCTCCTACTCGGATATCTTCGCGTACTTCCAAACTTACTAGTAGGGAATGGGCCTCATCTTGTTCAATTTCAATATTGCTTACCCGCCCTACAGACATTCCATTAATTTTTACCGGGTTCGATACTTGCAAGCCATCGATTCGGCTATAGCGTGCCACATAGGTGTTCGTATTAGAGAATAGCTCTATTCCTTTTAGATAATTGAACCCTACGTACAAAACAACTCCTGATACAAGAGCTAATAACCCTACTTTAAATTCTTTTGAAATCACGATGCGCTGGTTTTGAAAATGGAAATAAAGTGAACAAGTCTGATATACGGACTTTTAGCCGAAAAGTATTCCCTTTGCGAAAATATAGCGTTTGCCGTTACAAAACTATGAAATATTGTGTAGCTATTCAGAGGATTCGGGCGTACCAAGTTGAGCGATATGCTGAAAAGCTTTGCCCAAATACGCGATTAGGTCGGTTGCAACGAGTGATTCTTGCGATTGCTCTTCCATTGCAAAATCGGCAGCAATACCATGAAGGTACACTCCTAACAGTACGGCATCTTCTGTAGTGTAGGGTTGCGCAAGAAGTCCTGTCAAAATCCCGGTTAACACATCGCCACTGCCTGCTGTAGCCATTCCGGGGTTACCTGTGCTGTTAAAATATACCTTTCCCTCGGGCGTACCAATGGCAGTATGTGCTCCCTTTAGCACCACAAACACACGGTGAATTTGGCAGAATTGTACTAAAGCGTCTAAGCGCTCAAACGAATGAGCTGTTTCTCCTACTAGCCGTTCAAACTCTTTCGGGTGTGGGGTAAATACACTTTGAGAGGGTACTTTTTCAAGTAATTTTGGATGCGCGCTGAGCAGATTAATCGCGTCGGCATCCAGCACTAAGGGTGCGGTGATTGTTTGGTCTAAAAACTTGAATAATGCCTGCCGAGTTGCCGAGGCTTTTCCTAGCCCTGGACCAATGCCTATGGTTCGATAGCTATTTACCGGTGGAAATTCCGTAATTTGCTCCCTATGCGAATCGGTAAGGCACATAGCTTCTGGTACAATACTTTGCAACACTGCATACCCACAAGAAGGCACATAAGCCGTTACAAGCCCTGCACCTGCACGCAGTACTGCTTTGGTAGCTAACACCGCAGCCCCTATCTTACCGTAACTCCCGGCGATCATCAAGGCATGACCAAAAGTTCCCTTATGCGAAAATGTATCGCGGGGTTGCCATCGGTACTGAACTTCTTGCGGATCTACATAAAAATAAGGTGTAGATGTATGGGCTTCGTATGCAGGGTGTAACCCAATAGAAACGGTATGCCATTTGCGCACGGCAATCGCATTTTCAGGCATGAAAAACGCTACTTTAGGTGCTTGAAAACTCACCGTATGTGTTGGGTGTACCACTGATGTTTCGAGAGAGGGGGAAAATCGATCGCTGAATAAGCCCGATGCGATATCTACTGCGACTACAATGCCTTTATGGCGGTTAATGTGTTGTATGGCAGATAAGACAAGCCCCTCCGCCGGGCGGCTTAACCCCGAACCTAACAGGGCATCTACTATAATAGCCTGAGGAGGGATTTCGGGTAGTTCTTCTGTAGATTGCACCGTACCGATAGGTAAGCACTCTTGCAACCGATGCCGATTGGCAGCAAAATCTGCTGAGGTATTTACCGAGAACGCTACTACCCACACTTGTACGGTAAACCCTCTGCGATGTAGCATTCTGGCAATTGCAAGCCCATCCCCGCCATTGTTACCAATTCCACAAAATATGTAAACCGGGTATTTTTCCCACTTGCGTGCTACGTACCATTCTACAAAAGCATGCGAGGCACGTTCCATCAAGTCCAGGGAGAGAATAGGCTCATGCTGCATGGTGTAGGCATCCCAAGTGCGGATTTGCTCTGCGGTAAATAACTTCATAGCACCTTATGTCTAAAAAAGATTTACTTTATAGGATAGAATCTAATTCTTTTTACCCAAACCTCCATGACGGTATGGCTCAACTAACCCAAAATGTATCTGGAATATTGCTAGCAGCAGGCAACTCTTCACGGCTAGGGCAACCTAAACAGTTGCTATCGTACCGTGGTGCTACCTTGCTTGAACATACCTTGTTGCAATCGGTACAAGTACCGCTTAAATCGATTGTAGTAGTGGTGGGAGCTTATGCCGAAGAAGTCGCTTCACTTTGTGCTAGTTACCCAGTGGCTATACGCTTTAACCCGGCATGGCAAACAGGCATGGGAAGCAGCTTAAAAAAAGGGCTTGAAACGTTGCAAGCCGAAGCTCCTTGTGCGGCTTTGGTGATGGTATGCGACCAACCGTATCTTCAGGCAGAGCATCTGCGCAAACTTGTTAACACGTGGCAAGACAAGCAACCCCTTATTGTAGCGTCTTCTTATGGGGGTGCATTGGGAGTGCCTGCCATATTCAGTGCCAAGCTATTTGAGGAAATGCAGGAACTACCAGATGGTATCGGAGCACGCAAGCTCATTCAACGCCACGCTCATCAGGTACTTTCCATTCCTTTTGAAAAAGGAATCATCGATATAGACACTCCGGCAGACTATCATCAACTCCGAAAATCTGAGGGTACTACCTACTAATTTCTTTCAATAAATCGGCGAGTTTTTGCGCTTGTACTTCTCTGCTAAATTGTTCGTACCCTTCTGCCTCAAACTTGAGAGTTCCTCCCGCCTTCCAAGTATCGTATTGCGCTGCCAGGTGGTTCGCCACAGCATGGGCATCGGTACAAAACAACCCGGCGTTACATGCCTGTAAAATTTCCTCTTGAGGGCCAGAGTCGGGCACTACAAAAAGAATTTGACGTTGCAACAAAAAATAATCAAACAGTTTACCTGCTAAGGCAGGCACCGACTTATCTCCTAGTAATAAAAATAGGTGCGCTTGCTGTGCCTCTTGGTATAGTTGTGCTTTGGGGATTTTATCTGTAAAAAGCAACCATTTTGCCACTTCTGCGCTGCTACCTTGCAATACACGTTCCTTTTGCGCTTTATTAAAATTCATTCCATAAAACACAATGCGACAGCTTGCGGTAGGGTTTCGTTTTCGAAACAGGTCAAGCCCTTCTAAAAAAATTTCTATAGGTTGGTACGGATAGAGCGTTCCCGCATATGCGACTGTAAAATACTCCAATTGCAATGCCGTACCCCTCGGCTGTTTTGTCAGCAGGTCATCATCGAACCCATTGTACACCACCTCTACTCGTTTGGACTGGTGCAATGCTTCTAAAGCGGTCTTGTAGTTAGGTGCAGCCGTAGTAATGAGGCGTACATTTTTTAAATATTTTTTTTCGATAGACCGAAAAACATAACGAAACAAAAAACGCTCTAAAGTACCGTAGTAGGTAATGTGGGCGATGGTCGACCATCCGTCGCGGTAATCGGCAACCCAGTAGATTCCGTACTTTGCCGATAAAAGTGCAGCATGGCGGAAAAGCACAAAAGGCTCCCCTGTGGCAATAATGGCTGCGTAGGGTTGCTTTTCCAGTTCGGTTTGCGCCATTTGGTACATTGGAGCAAGGTTATCAAACCGGAAGGAAATATACTGCCCGATTGTAAGCCATAGTGATAGTGCTTTACGTACCCAACTGAAGCGCCGCATTCCATAGCGAGCAATCATGCGGTCGCGTATATTGGCTTTGTAGGGTACTCGAACGATTTTCCCCCAAGCACTTTCTTCTTCTTCAACGGTTTGTTGGGCGGAAGCATAATTACGACCCTCGGCTGAGTCGACCGCATCCCAATGCCGCGTGATTACCGTTGGTTCAAGTCCGTACTTTTTAAAATGCCGAAACCAGCTATGGGGGCGTTGGGCGCCAATCGAATGATAGGGAGGAAAGTCAAAAGCTAGGATTAATACACGTTTCACCGAAGAGAAGCAAAGGTTTAGGCAACTATAATTTTTGAAACCGCAAATTACGATTACCAAAATTGATAATGTACGTGCCGGTTTCCAAATCAGTACAGTCAATCTTTCGAGCTACACCTGTTTTAATAATTTCCCCTACAAGATTGACGATTTGATAATCGGTCTTTTCGGGCAACTCCAAAAATTTTTCCACAGCCT
>CAYMYI010000136.1:3683-10349 GCA_964394585.1 uncultured Roseobacteraceae bacterium | reverse complement strand
TACACGCACCTGCCCGGCAAGGTCGGTTCTTGTAACGGCATTATTGCCAATCCGCACCATATTGTCTTGGGGCACCATGGCATTGGTTATCCCATAGCCCAAGAGGGTTACATTCGTCCGCGCTACCGTAGGATACGACTCCGCCCCCACAAAGGTGGATTGGTTGAAGTTGAGCCCCCCCCCACTACCAAACCCCGCCCGATACCCTAAAGCGGTATTGTTCGTGCCTGTTTGATTGCTGTAAAGGGCTTCAAGTCCACTCGCTGTGTTGAAATTGCCCGTGGTGTTGCTGAAAAGGGCATCGCGTCCATTCGCAGTGTTATTGGCGCCCGTGGTGTTATTACGAAGGGCAAAGTATCCTAGTGCTGTATTTGCATCGGCAGTCGTGTTTGCATATGATGCTTGAAAACCAACAGCGGTATTGGTTGTACCCGATGTATTCTGTCTGAGTGCATAACTACCCACTGCTACATTTTCGTTAGCCGTATTGCTATATAACGCTTGGTGTCCTAGTGCCACATTCCGAAACCCTGATATGTTAGAACGCAACGTATTGTTCCCAATAGCAGTATTTTGGTACCCTCCTACATTACTGATGGCGCTTTCAAATCCTATAAAGGTATTTCCATTATCGCTTAAATCGTCGTTCAACCCTGCTTGATAGCCTAAAAATGTGCTTTTATCTGCCGTATTTCCTATTCTTCCCGCTCTTTGATTATTCACTCTAACATTCAGAGCAACATTATCACTAGTCCCTATGTAACTTGTGCCATCGACAGTACCTGCATTACCCGTTAAGCCCCAGCCGCTGCTTGGGGTGTTCCACGTCGTAACGCCTGCGCCGTCGGTGGTGAGCACTTGCCCTGCCGTACCGCGTGCGTTGGGGAGGGTGAAGTCGTTGGTGCCTGTGGCATTGGCATTTACGCGCACCTGCCCGGCGAGGTCGGTTCTTGTAACGGCATTATTACCAATCCGCACCATGTTGTCTTGGGGCACCATGGCATTGTTGATTCCATAGCCCAAGAGGGTTACATTCGTCCGCGCCACCGTAGGATACGACTCCGCCCCTACAAAGGTAGATTGGTTGAAGTTGATGATGCCAGTACTACCAAACCCCGCCCGATACCCCAAGGCGGCATTGTTCGTGCCTGTCTGATTGCTGAGTAGGGCTTCGTATCCACTCGCGGTGTTGTTATTGCCCGTGGTGTTGCTGCTCAGGCTACTGACTCCACTCGCGGTGTTGTTGTTGCCCGTGGTGTTTCTGTGAAGGGCATTGCCTCCACTCGCAGTGTTATTGTCGCCCGTGGTGTTGCTGTTCAGGGCAATGACTCCGCTGGCGGTGTTGTTGCTGCCCGTGGTGTTGCTGAGAAGGGCATTGACTCCACTCGCGGTGTTGTTGCTGCCCGTGGTGTTGCTGAGAAGGGCATTGACTCCACTCGCGGTGTTATTGCCGCCCGTGGTGTTGCTTTCCAGGGCATTGGCTCCACTCGCGGTGTTGTTGCCGCCTGTGGTGTTGTCGCGCAGGGCTTGGAATCCACTCGCGGTGTTATTGCCTCCTGTGGTGTTGCTTAAAAGAGCCTGATATCCTGCCCCAAAGTTTCCATTGCCCGTACTCACATTCCCCGCTTGGTAGCCGTAGAAGGTGCTGCTATTGGCGGCAGGGGAGATAATGCCTGCGTTTTGGTTATTCACGCGGAGGCGGAGGGCTTGGTTGTCCGTTGTGCCTATAAAGTTAGTGGCGGGGGTAGTGCCTGCGTTGCCGGTTAAGCCCCAGCCGCTGCCGCCTGCATTTACCCATTGCGTATTAAAGTCCGTGCCATCTACCTTGCTCAGTACCTGCCCGGCGGTACCCCCTGCGGGTACACCCTGCCCAGCTGGGCCTGCAGGGCCTTGAGCGCCTGCACTTCCTGGAGATCCCTGCGGGCCGGCAGGGCCTTGAGGCCCTTCAATCACAAAACTGGTGCCCCATGTCCCATTTGTTTTCGGGCCGAACAATGCCTTCGTGTTCGTGTTGAAGTACATATCGCCGTCGTTGCCCTCGCTTGGGAGAGGGTCGGCAGGGCCGGTGCGCAAGCTTTTGCCGTCTGCGCCTTTTAGCGAAGTACCCGTGCCCCAACCCGTCGCGGTTTTAGGACCGAAAATCTGCTGCGTTTCGGTGTTGTAATAAAAATCGCCTTCGCGCCCAAGCTCCGAACTTGGGGGAGTGTTTCCGCTCAACAGCGTTTTCCCATCCACCCCATCTTTACCGTCGCGTCCGTTTGTGCCGTTTCTACCATCAATCCCATCTCTCCCATCTTTGCCGTCCTTTCCATCGATACCGTCTTTTCCATCTTTACCGTCAGCGCCACGCAACGATACCCCATCGCCCCAAAGATTTCCTGTTTTTGGACCAAATAGCTCTTGCGTAGCTGTATTCAGGTAGAAATCGCCTTCTTTACCCAGTGCCGAAATGGGCAGTCCTAAGCCACTGAGTAAACTTTTCCCATCTGTGCCATCTTTCCCATCTTGTCCGTCAGCGCCATCTTTCCCATCACGACCTGCAAGCGTAGTTGCTATCGGCCATGTGCCGCCATTTTTGGGACCGAATAGCTGTAAGGTGTTCACATTGAGGAACAGATCGCCCTCGTTGCCAAATTCATGGGTAGGGTTTCCTGAGCCTGTTAAAATACGAGTACCGTCTTCTCCCTTTGGTCCTTGTGGCCCTTGTTCGCCTTGAGGCCCACGTTCACCAGCGGGGCCTTGCGGACCGGGTAGGCTGCTGCCTGCGGTTTCAGCGTAGAGGGCATAGGGAACGCTCATCAGTTCGCTCGTCCCTACGAGGGTATAATTAGTGCCGCCGCTTGGGTCGGTTGCCGTTTCGAGGAAGAAGGGGCCGTTCGCCCACGGAATTTCGGCAAAAACGCCTGTTTCTACTGTTCCTGTACCTATTTCGAGGGTTAACAACCCGTTGGCATTGGTAGTAGCTTGGTGGGTTTCGGTATAGAGCGCAGTGCCATTGGGCGCACCTTGCAACACGCTTAGGCGCACACGGACCGCTTGACCCGTGAGAAGAACACCGTCTGCATCGCGCAGTACGGCTTGGTAGCTCATTTTCTGAGGGCTTTGTGCCCATACGTGGGTGGCGCACAGCACGGCAGCCCACACAAGGAGGTAACGTAGGTTCATCAGTATTGAAAGAATTGATAAAAATTAATTTTTGACAATTTTAAAGGTCTGCAAACGCTGCCCCGCCTGCGAGACGACGAGCAGATAGGGCGCAGAGGGCAAGAAAGCAAGCTGCAGCTCTGTTTGTGGTGCGGTGATGTCTTGCCGGGTGATGAGCTTGCCCAAAATATCGTAGAATTGGAAGGAGAGCGGCTCATTATTGAAGTTTTCCACCGAAAGGATGAGCCATTCGGTAGCAGGGTTGGGGTACACGCTGATGCTCAAAGGCAAGTCGGGCACGAGAATTTCGGTGCTGATTTGATAGGGCTGTTGCACGCCTTGTCCGAGCAACACGCGGTCGTTTTGCACGGTGGTATAGACTACTTGCCCCACGGAAAAGGAGACGCTCCCCGTGCTGCTACTGCCCTCGCCGCCGGCGGGTAGGAGGGCATATTGGGCAAAGAGTGGCAGGCTACACAGACTCATGCAGGCAACCACAAAGACGGATTTTGTAAAAGAAAAAAGCATTGCGGAAGTTGATACTAAGGATGAGATTTTAACATTTTTCTACAAAAGAAACACATTTATTGAGTTAATGACAAAACTTTTCAGCATAATGTTACATGCTTAATCTTTATCTTTCTTGCGCTGTAAATAACGAGAGCCTAAATATAGAAAGGGTTACATATTGAATTGTGTTTTTTTAGCGGGGAATCTACAAGGTAAGCTACAACACATGCACGCACACGGATTTAGAACAAGAAAAGGTTTTCTTCACAAATCGACCTATCTTTTGCTGTAGTGTATTATTCCACCATTTTGCCTGATTGGCTTGTCCGAAATCTTTGCCTGCTCTTTGCAATTTTCATTTTTTTTAAGAACACTGCCGTATGCCTCAAAATAATCGGTTTATACGATGGGTGGTTGTATGCATCAGGCAGGAATTAAGGCTCATAAGGTGCTACATCGAGTAAAAACTAAAAATTGGCAAATTTCGATGAATTTCAACCTACTACGAGTACCGTTTTTTTTAATTGATAAGTGATGTTGCAAAAGCCGAAAACAGCCAAACTTCCAGAGGTAGGCAAAGGCTAATGCAACATCGAAATAGGATTTACAAAATAAATCCCCTTGCTTTTTTTGAGAAGGGGACAAAAGAGATGAGGTTTTAAAAAAGACAGACCAAGGCAGCAGGCTTTTCGCAAAGCTTGCTACCCTTGCCCAATTCTGAAAAGTTTTGCATAAAAATGATTTGCTTTGATCAAACTTATGATAACATTCAACTTTTCATGAAAAAATTTCAATTGTTATCACTCAATGGAATGGGAACTTGCCCTGTAGCAACATATACCCTATTTTCTCTTTTAAAATATGCATATGCACATTGTTTTTAAAATGGGAACTTGCCCTTATGCCATTGCCTCGCTAGGAGCCAATCGAACTACTACACCTTCCAGAGAAGCATCAATAGGTACTTGGCATGCCAGCCGGCTATAGTCCGATGCTTCGGGTAATGTATCAAGCATATCGAGTTCGGCGTCGGTAACGGCTTCGTGCAAATCGCCCCGAACCACTTCAATATGGCATGTAGCACACAACGCCATCCCGCCACATGTGGCTTCGATGGCATACCCATCGCCTTTTAGCACTTCCATTAGGTTCAAATTCATGTCGGTGGGGACTTCCATTTTTCGCAACTCCCCGTTCTGTTCTTCAATATAAAAGGTAACCATATCGCTCAATTTATTGATTTAAAAAGTTTGAATACCGTTCACTGTTGTGTATTTCAGGCTTACTTTGCGGTCGGGGTAGATATACGAATACACACTATGTGCCATCAGTGCCGCTTCGTGGAAACCACAAAGAATCAGTTTAAGCTTGCCCGGATAGGTATTGATATCGCCAATGGCGTAAATGCCGGCAATATTTGTGGAGTAGTCTGTAGTATCGACCGTAATAGCATTTTTATCGATTTGTAACCCCCAATTGGCAATGGGCCCTAGTTTAGGGCTTAATCCGAAAAGAGGGATAAGGGCATCGGCAGATAAAGTTTGCTCCACTTTTTCTTTACTGATAATGGACACTGCCTCCAAATGATCATTACCTTCTAAACCATGCAGGTTGTGGTTTAGGAATACGTTGATTTTCCCAGCGGCGGCTAAATCCATTACTTTTTGGGCTGAATCAGGCGCTCCTCGAAACCCACTGTTGCGGTGTACCAAGGTAACTTCGGCAGCTACATTGGCGAGGAAGAGCGTCCAATCGAGTGCGGAATCGCCTCCTCCGGCAAGTACCACCCGCTTTCCTCGGAATACCTCCGGATCTTTTACCATATAATGCACGCCTTTTTTCTCAAACTCCTCAAGGCGAGGTAGGGCAGGTTTTCTCGGTTCAAAACATCCTAACCCTCCGGCAATCACAATTACTTTAGCGCGTATTTCGGTTTGCTCAGAAGTTTTTAGTAAAAAATCGCCTCCATCGAGCCGTTCGAGGGAATCTACACGTTCGCCTAGCGTGAACGTAGGCTGAAAAGGCGCTGCCTGTTCCATTAAGTTATCGACTAACTCTTGTGCGTTGATGGTCGGGTAGCCCGGAATATCGTAAATGGGTTTGTTGGGGTATATCTCGGAGAGCTGCCCACCTACCTGAGGTAATGCATCGACTACATGGCAACGCATCTTGAGCAGTCCGGCTTCAAAAATGGCGAAAAGCCCTACAGGGCCTGCGCCTATAATGCATATTTCGGTTTGAATCATCGGTACAATTTTTTGGTATCACTTATTCAAACGGAAGTAAAAAGTAAATGTTTACTATAATAAACATTATTGCAGTAACCATTACATTCTACTAACGATAGAGAAAGAATCCTTCAAAAAAACCTCCTGAAATGTGGAAAATCCCTATTAGTTTTGCGGTTTGGTTTTACTAGTTAATTCCCACTTTGCTTCTCGACAAACTAGAAATAAAAGGATTCAAGAGCTTTGGCGACCGCGTGTCCATCGTTTTTAACGAAGGCGTAACCGGCATTGTGGGTCCCAACGGCAGTGGGAAATCGAACGTAGTAGATGCCATTCGGTGGGTATTGGGCGAGCAAAGTACGCGTGCGTTGCGCTCCGAGAAAATGGATAACATCATATTTAATGGCACACGCCGCCGCAAGCCATTGCAAATGGCAGAGGTTTCTATGTCGTTCAAAAACACCAAAAACCTACTGCCTACCGAATACTCTGAAGTTACCATTACACGCCGTTTTTACCGTTCGGGCGAGGGAGAGTACCTCCTCAACGGAGTGAGCTGCCGCCTAAAAGACATCCAAAACTTATTTATGGATACGGGCATTAGCTCGGATAGCTACGCAATTATCGAGTTGAAAATGGTCGACGAAATCTTAAACGACCAGAACAACTCGCGCCGCCAGCTTTTCGAAGAAGCCGCCGGTATTGCCAAATTCAAAAAGCGTAAGAAAGAAACGTTCAAAAAACTAGAAGATACCGACGCCGATTTGGAACGGGTGGAAGATTT
>CAYMYI010000136.1:0-3673 GCA_964394585.1 uncultured Roseobacteraceae bacterium | reverse complement strand
AAATCGAAAAAAACCTTCGCTCGTTAGAACGCCAAGCCAAGCAAGCTGAACGCTACTTGGAAACCAAAAAAGCCTATAAAGAAATGAGCTTGGTATTGGCACGCCAATCGGTGAGTAAGCAAATGGACGCACTTGCCCGCACTGAACAGCAATTACACCAAGAACGCTCTCAAAAAACCGCTCTCGATGCGCAAGTAGCTGAAAAAGAAGCCACCCTCGAACAAACCAAAAAAAATTTGGTGGAAAAAGAGCAATTGTTGGCAAGCCGGCAGAAAACATTTAACACGCATGTGGGGAAAATTCGTCAGTTTGAAAGCGAGAAAAAAATTAAAAGTGAACGCCTTAAATTTCTGAACGATAAGAGTAATACCCTGCAAACCCAAATTGATACCGACACCAAAAGCAACGAACGCGCACGGTTTAGTATCGAAAGCCTACGGCGCGAGCTGGAAACCATCGAAAAGCAATTTCACGAAACGGCATACCAACTCGAAGAACTGCAACGGCAATTCCAAGAGCAAAAGCAAAAAAGCGATACCCTTAAAGAGCAAGTAGCAGAAACTAACCGACAGGTACAAAGCAAACAAACGGCGGTGTACCAACTCCGGAAGTCGATTGAAATTAGCCAGGTTCAACAAAACTCTCTCAAGCAAGAAATGGAACGAGAGAGTTCTGAATCGACGGAGAAATCGGCAGATTTAGCCAACTTCGACCAAAAAGTTACCGAGCTAGAAACTACTTTAGAAGATAAGCGGCATCGGCTGCACTACCTTGAAGCACGGCAAGAAGAACTCGACCGGCAAATTACCTCAACAGAACAATCGCTCAATTCTTTAAAAGAACAATACCAAAAAAACGGGCGAAGGCTCGATGCCAAACAAAACGAGTATAACTTAACTCGCTCGATGCTCGAAAGCATGGAAGGATACCCCGAAGCTGTGCGCTTTTTGAAACAACATGCAAAATGGGGCGAAGACACGGTACTCCTTTCTGATATCATTGCTACCAAAGATGAGCAATTCCAATTAGCCATTGAGCATTTTTTAACGCCCTACCTCAACTATTATGTGGTAGAAACGGAAGACCAAGCCTACCGAGCGGTAAACCTCCTAAGTGATGCCGCCAAGGGGAAAGCCAGCTTTTTCATTTTAGAGAAGTTTGCATCGGCTCCTTTTGCACCCACACGGCAGTTTGAAAATGCTTTCCCAGCACTCGACGCGCTAGAATACGACCAGCGCTATCGCTATTTGGTAGCCTCGCTTTTTAGCGACGTCTACATTGTGATGGGAAATCCCAACCGTATTCCCAACGACGAAACGGCAACCTTCCTTACCCAAGATGGCAGAATCATCAAACGGCCAAGTTCGATTGCCGGCGGATCGGTAGGGTTGTTTGAGGGTAAAAAAATCGGGCGGGTACGCAACATGGAAAAAGTGGGGAAGGAAATTAAAACACTCCAAAAGAAGCAAGACGAACTAGAAAAACTCATCCGCCAAAACGAAAGCGATTTACAAGGCTACAAAGCCGATTCGGTTGCTGCAGAAATGGGCGATTTGCAAAAGCAAATCAACCTGATGAACGAAGAGTATATCGCTTTGAAAACACGAAAAGAACAGTTTAAGGCAATGTTGGATAGCAGTGCCAATAAGCGGGAAACTATTTTGGAAAAGCTGGCACAAATCAGCGAAAGTATCGAAGAAAATATCCCCAAATTGCACGAAGAAGAAGAGGTGCTTGCCAGCCTGCAAGATCAGCTACTAGAGCTAAACGACACCCTCGAAATTGAAGCAGAAAAAACTGCCAGTTTCTCGGCGGCCTACAACGAGCAAAATATCACCTTCCACCGGCAGCAAAATCAACTCAGCAGTTTAGAGAAAGAAATCGAATACAAGCAAAATGCCTACGATAGTGGCAAAGCACGGCTAGAGAATAACAAAAAAGATTTGCAACACACCGAAGACGAAATCCGCAAAGTCGAAAACTCTAGCGATATTGGCGAGCAACAACTCATTGCCCTATACGAAGAAAAGGAAAGCCTCGGCGAAGGAGTGCGCGAGGCCGAAAAAGAGTATTATAAAACACGCGGACAAATTGGCGAATTTGAAAAAGAAGTGCGCGAGTTGCGCTCTCGGCGCGAAAACAGTATGCAAGCCATCCAGCAACTCCAAGAGTTATTGAGCCAAGTGCGCATGGAAATGAATGCCGTAAAAGAACGGGTGAAAGTGGAGTTCGAAACCGATCTGGAAAAGGTGGACATTACCCACTCGCCCTTTGCCAAGAAAAGCCCAGAAGCACTAGCTCAAGAGGTACAAAACACCAAAGAACGCCTCGAAAAAATGGGACCTATCAACCATATGGCAATCGAAGCATTCAACGAAATTAAAGAACGCCATGAGTTTATCACGCGGCAAAAGGAAGATCTTGCCGAAGCGAAAGAATCTTTGTTGAAAACCATTGCGGAAATCGATGCAGTAGCCCGTACAAACTTCCTAGAGTCATTCGCAAAAATTCGGGATAATTTCGTGGAAGTGTTCCGTAGTCTATTTAACGAAGAAGATACCTGCGACCTCACCCTGCAAACCCCCGACGACCCACTCAACAGCAAAATTGATATCATTGCCCGACCTAAAGGCAAGCGGCCACTCACCATCAACCAACTTTCGGGAGGGGAAAAAACCCTCACTGCCATTGCGCTTCTGTTTGCCATCTACCTGTTAAAACCAGCTCCTTTCTGCATTTTCGACGAGGTAGATGCCCCCCTCGACGATGCCAACATCGATAAGTTCAATAACATTATCCGTAAGTTCTCTCAAAACTCTCAGTTCATCTTAGTAACTCACAACAAACGCACGATGGTTAACACCGATATTATGTATGGTATCACACAAATTGAGCAAGGCGTTACCGCAGTAGTCCCGGTCGACCTTCGCGATATTCCCGCTACCAACAACTAATTTTAACACCCTGCGCTGTGTATTTTTATAAAAGCGCAAACACTTTTCCCTTTCACTTCATATAATTTTATGATTGATTTTCCCATAAACTATCAACCCACTCACAACCGCAACTGTATGCACCTACGAACCTCGCTTACCATCCTTGCATTTTTTGCACTGTTTGCATCACTCAATACCGTTCATGCTCAAAACACCAATAAACCCAAACCCAGCAAAAAAGACTACTTAGTAAGCATTGCCACCCCATTCGGGAAAATTTACCTATTGTTGTATGAAGAAACTCCAAAACACCGAACCAACTTTTTAAAATTGGTAGAGGAACGCTATTACGATAGTACTACGTTTCATTTTGTATTGGAAGACTTTATGATACTCGGTGGCGATCAAAATACTAAACCCAAAGGCGATTCTACCCGCGTTGGGATTGGCACGCCAGGCTATACCTTACCTGCCGAAATAGCGGAAGAGGTGGAGCATAGGCGTGGTTCGGTAGGAGCTGCGCGCCAAAAAAATGAGCTAAACCCTGAACGACGTTCAAGCGGTAGCCATTTTTACATTATACAAAACAGCGAAGGCGCTCCCCACCTCGATGGGGAGTACACCATTTTTGGAGAGGTAATTCATGGGATGGAGGTAGTAGATAAAATCGCCAGCCGAGAAGTAGACGACCACGGCAAGCCGATAGAGCCTATATGGATGGTGGTACGTGCCGAGGA
>CAYMYI010000135.1:0-10373 GCA_964394585.1 uncultured Roseobacteraceae bacterium | reverse complement strand
GGATGACAGCAATTCCGATAATTGAAGCCATTCGCAATTATGGTTTAGAACTGATGGAAAAAGAAGGTATCAACCATAATAAAACATAGAAACGGCATAGAGTAAGTAATCTAGCCCATGCGTCTCCTGCATTCACTGAAACGGATACTTTAGTCGCTACTAAACGAGCCGGTAGGTTCGGGTTGGGTAATATCTAGCAGTTTCTGTTCATTTAACATACCCAAAATGGAAAAAATAAACAGGCGATTTAAAATTACTACCTTCATTGGGCTTTTTATTGTGTTGATTCTGACCACCGTTTTTTGGTTTCCCTCAGTCTATAAATCTATCCTTTCAAAGGATTTTGAATTGCGGAATTATCAAATGCAAGGATTTGATTGGTTTGTAGTAATCATCATAATCTGCCTAGTTATATACGGTGAAAGAAATCAACTAAGTACGCTCAACATAAAAAAACCTACCTTGCAAATGATGGGTATTGGAATGGGGCTTGGTGGGTTCAGTCTTTTGTACATTGTTTTACACAGAGTTGCTTTTAACTTCTTTAACCTTAGCACAGGCTTTGAGCAACAGCTTGAAAATCCATCATTGAGTGAAGTCGGTTCAGAATTCATCTTTGTTTATGGAATTTTCAGCTTGTTAACTGCAGGTATAGCTGAAGAAATAATTTACAGAGGATATGCTACAGAAAGGTTGATGAAATTAACGAACTCTTATTGGGGAGCATTTTTACTGCCCTTAGCAGCCTTTGTATTAATGCACTATCGCAAAGGTTTAGATCATTTATTAATAGTGTTAGTTGTAGGTAGCTTAATGCAGTACTATTACCTAAAATTTAAAAATTTGACAATCAATATTATCGGACACCTATTTATTGATTTAATGGCTTACATAGGAATATTAGCTAAATCGTTCCAATAAGAATCGAAGTGTAACCCCCTTCTTAAAGAATACAGTATATATAGCATCTCCAAAGCTGCATAACCTCACTAACGAGGAGATTTACCAACACTGTATGCATGTAAAATTGTTACTTTTCAGTAAAACTTCTTGGCTAGGTATCATAATTGAACTATACTAAGGTATTGTCAACCCTTCAGGAACCGTTTTACATAAGAGTACATTTTCTTTTCAAACGATTGATAAACATGAATCAACTACGCTTTACCGCTTTTGTATGGATCGCTTACCTTTCACATGTAAGCCTTTTTGCCCAAACCGAAACACCGTATTTCATAGAAAATGAACAATATGTAGTATTTCAAGCCGATACATTTCCGGTGCAAAATATCGCCACTGAAACACTTGAGTTAATCCGCTCGAAGATTGATCGAAAAGCCGATGAGAAAAACAATGAGGGGGTTACTTTCTTTGAAAATAATCAATTCGATGAAGCTATTGCCGCTTTTGAAGAAGCGCTGCAGGTGCGTCCTAATTTTGAAAAAGCTTTATTGAATAAAGCAGCGGTGTTGCTTGCGCAAGAAAAGCACGAAGAGGCGGTGGCAACCTATGAGCAGGTTTTAACTACCTCTCCTGAACAGCCTGAGGCGTTGTTATTCAAGGGTATGTTATTAGCTAAAAGCGCACAATATGCCGAGGCTATCCCTGCTCTCGAAAAAGCTACAGAACTAAAGCCCGATTACGCTGAGGCGTTTTATTACCTGGGCACTGCCTACCAAATGCAAAAGCAGTGGGAACAGGCGGCATCCGCTTTGCAGCGTGCCATCGAAAAAAAGGTACACATAGGGGAGGCAACGGCTCAATTGGCAGAAGTGCAGCTTATGCAAGGGAAAACCGCAGATGCACTCGCCAACTTTCAAAAAGCAGTGGATTTGGGCATCAACACGGCGGCATTGTACAACCAACGTGGGAAAGCACTTTTCGATACGGAAAAGTATCAAGAAGCCCTCGCCGATTTCGAGAAGAGCCTTTCGCTAGAAAGCACAAACGCCCTCGCGCTACACAACAAAGCGACGGCGCTATGCAAGCTGGAAAAATACGAGGAAGCCATCACCGAATTCGATAAGGTAATCGCCCAAAAGCCCGAATATGCCCTGGCATACTTGAACCGAGGCATTGCTAAAGAAATGAAGCAAGATGTAGAAGGAGCATGTGCCGATTGGCAAAAAGCAGCCTCTTTAGGCAACTCCGAGGCGAAAACATATGCCGAAGAAACTTGTAAGTAGTGTTGAGCTCTATTCTATCACCAAACCTCCTGCAAGCCATGCAGTGTATGAAGTACCTATTTGTTTTGATGATTACGTTTTGGATGTCCTGCGCAGCTTCCCAAGCTATAGCGCAAGAGATAGACACTCCGTTTACGAAGCAGTATATTGAAGATAAATTTAAACTGAGGGAAGCCTTAGAAGCCATAAAAGAGGGTGATTACTATTTGAGCGACTACCGCCCCAACTACGATGCTGCATTGGAAGCCTACCAGAAAGCTCAGGCAGTTAACCCCAATAATGTAGAGTTGAACATGAAAATAGCGCTTTGCTATTTGTACTCTCCTACGAAAGACCACATGGAGTGTATGCCCTATTACGAGAAGGCCTTGGCACTCGACCCGGAAATTGAACCATACATTGTGTTTTACTTAGGAGAGGCATATCATCGAAATCGCCAATGGAACAAAGCAATCGATTATTACCAGAAGCATCTTGCCATTATGCAAGAGCAGGGCGACGAAATCGAAATTAGCTTTGCCCAAAAGCGCATCCAAGAGTGCAAAAATGGGATTGAATTGGCAAAGCGCCCCGTCAATATTAAAACGGAAAACTTAGGGGAGGTGGTAAATTCAGAATACGATGAGTACGGCGTAGTGATTACCGCCGATGAAAGCCAAATGTACTTTACCTCGCGTCGAGAAGGCACAGTAGGTAGGCAGAAAGACTCCGATGGAAAGTATTACGAAGATGTGTACATCAGCTATAAACAAGAGGGCACTTGGACTCGTCCGCAAAACTTAGGACCTCCTATCAATTCAGACGAGAACGATGCCGTAGTGAGTATTTCTGCCGATGGAATGTCCATGGTGCTGTACCGCGAAGGCGATTTATACTACTGTAAAAAAGATGAGGAAACCGGGCAGTGGAACCGGCCCAAATCGTTCCCAGGACAAATCAACACCAGTCGCTTCTTGGAAACCTCAGCGGCATTCTCGGTTACCGGCGATACACTCTACTTTGTAAGCAACCGAAAAGATATGACCCGAGGTGGGCTCGATATCTTCTTTTGTATCAAAGAAGGCGGAAAAGACGATGAATGGAGCGAACCCATCAACTTAGGGCCTACTATCAATACACCGTACGACGAAGACGGCGTTTTCATTCACCCTGAAGGACACACCTTATATTTTAGCTCCACTGGGCATAATACAATGGGAGGCTACGATATCTTCCGTTCGGAACTTATTAATGGTACGTGGGGAGCTCCTGAAAATATCGGTTTACCCATGAATACACCCGAAGATGAACTATACCTTTCGCTATCGCGCAGTGGGCGTTATGGCTATTACTCCTCTTCGAGCAAAGATGGCTTGCGCGGTGAAGATATCTACCGAGTAACTTTCTTAGATGTACCGGAAGATCCCGTAGAGGTAGCCCCGAAACTGCGTCCCTTGCTTGCGGCACACCAAACCACTACACCGCAATGGGATGAGCTTACGGCTTCTGTAGAAGCCATAGACCTTTCTGAAGAAAAGTATTTTTTGGGCGTGCGCTTTAAAGTATTTGATGCCGAAACAAAAGAGCCTTTGCCGGCTACCATTGCTTTTCAGCAAGTTATACTAATTGATGCTAACGGGGATGTAAGTACGCTAATATCTTACGAAAATGCCGATTATTCCTTTGGGTTCGAGGCAAAATCGAAAGGGTATCTTTCCGCAATAGGAACGGCGAACCTGAGTGCAGGAATGACACAACTTATTGAAGTTCCTTTGAAAAAGCTATCAGCAAAACCCCTGCAACTTGCTTTGGAAGCACAGGAAAGACAAGCGTTGTCGCCTATATTACCCACCCCGCAAAGCATTGCGCTAGACGAGGCTGGGAGCATCCTTCCGCTGCGGATTACCTTGCTCGATGCCACCACCGAGGAACTCCTTACGCAAGGGCAGGTTACCATTCGCAGTACCGATGGAGAGATACAGCTCAACCCAACGTGGGGAAATCAAAAAAGCATTTTGGCATTAGTCCCTGAAAAAGAATACACGCTATCGGCGCTTGCTCCCGGATATGTAGAAGCTACAACATCCCTTGTTGCAGGGGCAGATGGAGTCATAACCCTCCGTTTACAACCCCGAGAGGCAAAAGCCAACGTGTTGGCTTTGCAGCATACGGAGGCTGTAGCCTTACCACTACCAAACGGGGAACTTACTCGTAGCGAGTTGGACGAAGGGGCGATGATGACAGCACTAAAACAACGCATTGTAGATGCAGAAACGCAAAAACCTATTGCCAATGCAACTGTGGTATTACAAAATAGTGCCGGAAAGATAAGCCTTATGGCAGATCCTAACGGATACGTGAAAACCATTTTGAGCACGCAAGAAAACCTAGCGTTTGAGGTGTCGGCAAAGGGATATATTGCCCAAAAGGGCACATGGAGCGCTGAGCGTTTTGTGGCAGAACAACCGATAGGATTACAGCCCAAATCGGCTCGTATAATGGTTGCCGCCCAGCCTAAGGTTTCTTCTCCTAAATTAACAACAAATTTATTCCCTGAGCTTGCGGCAAGCGAGTTGTCGGAAGAGGGCACAGTAGCATTTTTTTCGGCTCGTATCCTAGATGATGCAACGCGCGAGCCAATCTTAGCAGAGATTCAAATTGTGAATAAAGATGATAATAAAACGGTGGCAACACCTTTGCAAAAGCCAAGGGATGGGGCTTTTTTATCGCACTTGCCGGTAGGCGAAAACCTGATGATTGTGGTAGAAGCCGAAGGGTATTTGTACCACTCGGAAAACTTTACCCAAAACGAAAACGGTTCTTACACACTCCGCGATGCTGAAATTTTATTGAAAAAGGTAGATGTGGGCAAATCGCTCACCCTAAACAATGTGATTTTCAAGGTGTCGAGTGTGGAACTGCAAGAAAGTTCCTATGCCGAGTTAGATCGCTTAGCAAACATTATGAAGAAAAACCCGACGTTGGTAATTGAAATAAGTGGGCATACCGACTACACCAGAGGGCGTAATATTGAAGGTCTGATGGAGCTGTCACTCTTGCGGGCAAAGGCAGTGAAGGATTATTTAGTGGAAAAGGGAATTGAAGCTTCGCGGATGGTAGAAAAAGGGTACGGCCCTAACCGCCCGGTGGTAAGCCACGACGACCCAGAGCTAAAGTACCTCAACCGCCGTGTGGAGTTCGAAATCTTGAGTAAATGATCCAACAACGTACCACGCTTATCTTGTTCACTTCGGCATTTCCCTATGGCAATTCCGAAACGTTTTTGGAATCGGAACTGCCGTATGTAGCGCAAGCATTTCGTCGAGTGATAATCGTGCATAACGAAGTAGATAAGCATTGCCGCCCAATTCCAGAAAATGTAACCCTTCAGCACTTTCCGTATTCGCTCTCTGCTACCGAAAAAGTGGCTGCATTGGGCGAAGTTCGCCAAGTTGCATTTTGGAAAGAGCTTGTACGCCTGCACCGTCAGTATGAGAGGCAAATCAATAAAGGCATCTTTTCTACCCTAATTTTCAGTCTTTATAAAGCTAAAAAGCTGAAGAAGTGGCTGAGCGCATATTTACACAGACACGCACTCAAACCGTCTGAAGTAGTTTTGTATTCGTATTGGTGCAACGATATCGCCGTAGGCATTGCCCGCTATCGGCAACAAAACCCTTCCATAGCGGCTGTTTCTCGGGCACACGGCTGGGATGTGTACTTTGAGGTGAGCCGGTACAACTACCTTCCCCTTCGGCATAGTGTATTGAAGCAGTTGAATAGGGTGTTTTTTATTGCCAATTATGGGCAGGCATATACACAGAAAATGAATCCCGATATTCCCGAAGAGCAGTTTGCTGTAGCACGCTTAGGGGTGTTCAATCGGCATACTAGCCAATGGCAGGCACCATCGCATTCCAGTAAGCAAATTCGGATGGTAAGCTGTGCCAATGTAATTCCGCTGAAACGCCTCGATTTACTCGTAGAGGCATTGGAAAACCTTGCCCCTCTACTTTCCAAGGCAGGGAAGCAACTCACATGGTATCATTTTGGGGATGGTACTATGCTCAAGGCACTGCAAGAGCGTACAGACCAAGTTTTTGGAGCACTTTCTGCTATTCAAATAGTATGGAAAGGTAGGGTGAGCAATTTGGAAATTCTTGAGTTTTATGCTGAACAGTCTGTAGATGTATTGGTAAGTGTGAGTCGTTCGGAAGGACTGCCCGTTTCCATGATGGAAGCCATGGCATATGGCATCCCGGTAGTGGCTACGGCAGTAGGAGGAGTAGCGGAAATTGTAAACGAGAATAACGGTCATTTGCTGCCGGCAAACCCTTCGGCTCGGGAAGTAGCCGATGCCCTTTGGCGTTTTTTTCAGCGCTCTGTAACTGCAAAACAGCAGATGAGCAAAGCTGCTTGGGATACGTGGCAGCACTCGTTTGATGCCGAGCACAACTACCGCTCTTTTGCGGAGCAGTTAGCACAGCTTCCTTAGCTATGCGCTAAGAAAACGCGCTAACGGTTCTCTCTCAAATATTTCGAGTTTACCCCCTTCGGTAGCATTTACAATTTTTCGTCCTGCGGCAGCGAACGTATTGCGGGCAATCAGGTAAACCCCTTCGCTTTCGGCTAAATCGGGCAAATGCCATTTTACACCGCCGGCAAAGTAATTAGGGTCGAAGTGGTTGGGGTCGCTTTCGCCGGCAACTACCTCTTTATTTGCCGGACCTTTGGTGGCAAAGTTGTGGTCGCAGCCTATAAGCGCTACTTCCTGAAAACCCATGTGAAAAGCAAGTTGCATGGCGGCAAACGTAACGGTAGGCCCCATGTAAACACTGATGGAACAATCGCGGGAGAACTTTCGGTTGTAGCGTACCTCGTGGATGAATGCAACATTTTTCCGCAATTTGATTTGATGTGCCTCGAAGTGCGAAATGAATAAGGGGATATCGGTACTGTTAAAAAAATCGCGGTTTTGTTCAATCACTAAAGGGTTTTGCGAAACAATACACGAAGGGCGAAAATCGGTTTTATCAAAAAGAAGGTTGATTTTGTTCATCCCAATAGTGAATACCCCTTTGAGCAAGTTGAAATCGGTTTTAATCAGGCTTGGGCCATTGCATAAAATCACCGCTTTTTCACCACGATGCTTGTCTTTCCATTGTCGGAGGCGTTTGCGACTAATCCAGGCGGCTGGTTTCAGATCCCACGCCATGCGCTGACTTAGCAAAATAGCGGCTACTTTGTAAGGGTTGTTTTCCGGTTTTCCTAAAAGGATGGGCACTTCTTCCATGGGTATAGCATTGTTGGTTCTTTGAAAAATCGCTCAAAAGTAGAAGAAATCTTGGGGAGTTGGCAATCCGGCAAGCGTAATGGCGAGGTAAACCAATAGTAGTATAAAAGGAATGAACGATACACGGCTTTCGAATTTCCAAAATTGGATGGGGAAGGTTCGGTATACGTGCGAGGCATTGTACCATAGGTAAAATCCAAAGTTGCTTACCAAAAAAGCGGCAGGGAAGGCATATACGCCCCAAAAAGAATAACTGGAGGCGAGCGTAAGTAGAAAAAGGCTTCCTGCAATTACGTTGGTAATGTGCCACAACACATGGTTGGTTGTAGTGTACAATTGCAAATGCAATGCGCCGTACCGTTCGGCAAACATACCAAGAGCAAGCAATGCCCAAAGGTCAGGGGTTGCCAGAGAAGCGTTGCTTTCCAACAACACAAGCACAGCAGGCAAGAAAAGTCCGGTTCCTACTACACCCACTGTATAAAACCAAACGCTTAGCCGCATGGAGCGGGTAGCTTTCTGCACGAGGGTTTGCAGTTCGTTCCGAGCTACGAGCATGTTGTAAAAAGGAATTTGACTATAAAACGGTGCACGTGAAAACTCGCTGATAATTTGCAGTATACGTAACGAAAACTGATAGCTTACCACAGAAGAAGTTTGCCCAACCAATCCATAAAATAGAGCTGTAATTTGCGTAATCCCTACATTGAAAAGCTGCCCCATAGCACTTTTCCACGAGCGCGAAAATACAAGGCGATAAATGACTCGGTCGGCAGGTTGGTGCTTGGCATCGGCGAGTTTCCCTTCATATACCCGATGGCTGAGGTATCGGTTGCGCAGCACATTGGCAAGCAGCCAAAACTGGTTAGATGCCACCAAGGGCAGGATTTCGCCATTGAGCCACAGAATTAGTAGACTGGAAAACACATTTAGTAAATGAAACCCCATTTCCCAACGGCGTAATGTGGCTACTTTCCCTACGCCTTCCAAATATGCTACGAAGATGTTCCCCCGCACATAAAAAAAAGAAACGAATAAAATAATGCTCCAGGCATACCATCCGTGCCACGAGTGCACCGATTGTTCGATAGGTTTATAAACCAACGCTGTGCCTACAGTGAGCATAGCGGCAAAGGCAATTAGGTTGAGTTTTTGGTACACCCGCTGCAAAGTGGCGTAAATCTGACCGATGAGTTGCCAATTGGGGATACCTGTATTTTCAGTGGAAAGCTTGGTGTACTCTTCAAGGCGTTTCGCTCCCCCAAAGGCATACGAAAACACACGCGCCACCGAAGGCGAAAACCCAAAGTCGGCTAGATTTTGCAAGCTAATCAGAAATGAGAATGAAAGCCAAAGTTGAATATCGGTTTCGGGCAAGGTACGTAATACGAGCAGCATTACGGCAATACTGAGCGATTTCGCCGCAAAACCTCCCATCGTCATTAAAGTAGGAGAGTTGAACGCTTTGGTTACCAGAGTGCGCACAAGCCTAGTATTTATCCGATGAGGTGTTCTTGGGGCAACCCCTCTGAAAACGTGTTAGAATGTGCAAATGAGAAGTTGCCCCTGCGTGCTCTTCGGAAACGCTGCCACTCTATCAATGCCTTTTTAAAATTCAGTTTTGAAAGATAATTGGATGCGTTAAGGGCATGGATGGCGCTCAGCCCATATTCTGCGCTATGGATTAGGTGGTCGTTTTCAAAAAGAGTACGGCTGCGTTCAGTAGGTGGATAGTTCCGAGGTAAAGAGTCGGTAGGGTCGTGGATGAGCACATTGATGCCATCCCACCAGCCTTGTGTAGCAGCTTCTTTTTGCGCTACTGTCATGTTCATCGGATGGCAAGGGGTGTAGCTTTCGAACAAAAGTTTGAACTCAGGATGCGTTACTAAGAAATCGCGGTTTGCTTGGCGTACGTGTTGATAGTTGCAGTCGTCCACTACAATAACAGCGCCTTCTGTAAGGTAGGGGAGTGCTAATTGTAAACACATGAGTTGGCTTCGATAATCGTGGGGGCCATCGATAAAATACACAGCAATTTGTTGGTTCTTTCCAATTTGCTGGGGTAAATCTGCTAAGGCATCTTCATAATCTAGGTTAATAAGATGGGCATTTTCAATGCCTAGCTGGGTGCGGCGTTGTTCAATAATGCTACGGTTTTTTTTATCGGGGTCAAAAAAGTTGAAGTTATCGATGCCGAAACAAGGGATTGAAGTTGCGTGGGCGGTAGAAAGGAGGGTCATTCCTTGGAAAACCCCAACTTCGAGGTACACCTGCTGTGGATTCTGTTCTTTTGAGTTTACCAGTTCTTGGAGCAACCGTAATATTTTTTTCCCGGAAAAGCCGGTTAGCACTTTTGAAAGCACGTCTTCTTTTAAGGGGAAAGGATGTTCAATCGCCGTTTTAATAGCGAGCGTAGCGGTTTCAATCGCGGTTTTCATGGGCGGATGTCATTCAAAACAGAACTGATGCCTCCATCGAGTTGAAGGTTGGCACCATTTAAAAATTTTACTTCTTCGGAAGTGAGAAATACGGCGCATTTTGCCACTTCTTCGGGTGAGCCAATGCTTTGCGAAGGGTGCAGTCGGCGCAGCTCGGAAATTGCCTCTTCGTTGTGGTCGAATCCGGCACGGAGCATGTCAGTTTCCACGGCAGCAGGGCTGATACAGTTCACGCGGATGCGCCCTTGTAAATCGACTGCCATTGCCTTAGTAAGTCCCACCATCGCTGATTTACTCGTAGCATATGCCACAAACCTCGGTTTGGTAAGTTGTTGGTGTATACTCGAAATATTGATAATCGCACCCCGCCGTTTCTCCAAAGAAGGTAACAGCGCCTGGCTAAGCAACATAGGGCCGGTCAGGTTCACATTGAGGGTTTCTTGCCATTCATTCAGAGCAATTGCATCGAAATGGTTA
>CAYMYI010000134.1:0-10381 GCA_964394585.1 uncultured Roseobacteraceae bacterium | reverse complement strand
ATACCATTGAAATGGTAGCCGGGACGGATGCTAATGTGCTCATTTTGGGCGAAAATGGTACCGGAAAGGAATTGATTGCCCGCGCTGTACACCGCCGATCGCAACGCAAAGATGAAGTTTTTATGAGCGTAGACTTAGGTGCCGTAAGCGAAACCTTGTTTGAAAGTGAACTTTTTGGACATGTAAAAGGTGCTTTTACCGATGCACGAGAAGACCGCGCCGGTCGATTTGAAACTGCTTCCGGAGGTTCTATCTTCTTAGATGAAATCGGGAATTTATCGTTGCCTTTACAAGCCAAGCTCCTCACAGTTTTACAAAGTAGGCAGGTAACGCGAGTAGGTTCTAATAAGCCCCGTCCTATCGATATCCGCCTCATTTGCGCTACGAATATGCCTTTGCACGAGATGGTATCCCAAAATAAATTTCGCCAAGATTTACTCTACCGCATCAACACTATCGAGATTCACCTACCCCCACTGCGCGAAAGGCTCGAAGATATTCCCTTACTCGCTGAGCACTTTTTAAATTTTTATACTAAAAAATACAATCGCTCCATTCGCTCGCTAAGTTCACAACTCATTAGCCGAATGGAGAAATACCATTGGCCCGGGAACGTTCGCGAACTACAACACGCCATTGAACGTGCCGTAATTATGAGCCAAGGGACCACACTCGAACCCGAACAGTTTTTCTTTGGATCGGCAGCTCCTAAAACCGAAAAAGAAGGAGGCGAGCTATCGCTAGAACACTATGACCTGGAAACCGTTGAAAAAATCATGATTAAAAAGGTATTACAAAAACACAATGGCAACATTACGAAAGCAGCCGGTGAATTAGGGCTGACTCGTTCCTCGTTGTACCGTAGGCTTGAAAAATATGGGCTTTAATAATTTCAGATTTGTCGTACTCATTCGCATTCTGCTTTTGGCAGCTACGGTAGCCCTGGCAATGTATCTTTTCTTAATCTCTGAGAAATACTTTAGTGCAGTGTTAGTGAGTTTATTGGTATTTCTTCAGATTGGCGCCTTGTACTATTATGTGGAAAATACGAACCGAAAACTGACTCGTTTTTTAGAGCATATCAAATATTCTGATTTTACCTCGGGTTTCAATTCCGACAACCAATTGGGCAAGAGCTTTCGAGAGCTCAACCAAGCTTTTAACGAAGTGCTCGAAGCTTTTAGGCAAGCACGCAGCGAAAAAGAGGAACATTTGCAATACCTAAATACCGTGGTACAACATGTTGAAACGGGGCTAATCGCCTTTGACCAAAACGGACATGTTCAACTGATGAACGCAGCTTCAAACCGTTTATTAAAAATAGCGCACTTCCGAGACCTCGATGACCTCAAACAACTTAATAGCACATTATACGAACTCCTTGTGGCGTTAAATCCAGGGGAAAGCAACGTATTTCGAAATGCTCACCATGAACAAATAGCCCTAAATGCTACCGAAATTGTGATGAAAGGCAAGGCTTTCCGTCTTATTTCTTTTCATAACATTCAAGCTGAATTGCAAAAGAAAGAACTAGAAGCATGGCAAAACCTCACCAAAGTATTGCGCCACGAAATCATGAATTCTATTGCCCCGATTTCCTCACTCACCTCTACACTGAAAGATATTTTGCACGATGAACTCGTGGAGCACCCTACCAACGAACCCATTAGCCAAGAAACCGTCGAAGATATTCAGGAAGCCCTCTCTACGATCGAAAATCGTAGCCATGCACTCGCCCGATTTGTAAATGCCTACAAAGATTTTACGCAAATTCCTGAGCCTCAATTCAGCTTAGTGCTTATGGAAGAGGTGATTGGGCGAGTCGTACAACTCATGCAAAGTGAGTTTAAAAACAGAGGCATCAGCCTACATTATAAGGTTACTACACCCTCATTAAAAATTACCATCGATGTAGAACTTATTGAAATGGTGCTCATCAACTTACTCAAAAATGCGTTACAAGCTGTAGAAGGGCAAGAAAATGGAAAAGTGGAGGTTATCGGAGGGTTAAACCGAAATATTCGCCCTTTCATCACCGTGATGGATAATGGTCCAGGCATTATTCCCGAAGCAATCGAGCAAATTTTCATTCCATTTTTTACCACTAAGAAAGATGGCTCGGGGATAGGGTTGGCACTTTCTAGGCAAATTCTACACAAACATAAGGGCGCTTTAACAGTCAATTCTAGGCAGGGGGAGCAAACAGAGTTTACGCTACTCTTTTAAAGGCCGGTATCATCGTTTAATTCGTTAGAAATCATCTTTAGTTCTTCTTTAGCGGCATACTTAAAGTTTCCGTAAATCGAAGCTTTGTATGCTTTAATTGCTTGCTTCAAGTCACCACTGCTTTTGTAAATCAGCCCTAGAGTAAAATTCAGCTGTGCCTTTGTTTCAAAATCCAACCCTTGGTAAGTGAGTAGCGATTTTAATTCGGCAATAGCTGCATCGTACATTCCTTTTTTGTACATAGCAATTACCTTAAAATACGACACCTTGTAGTTAGTTGGCTGAATATTGAGCGCTTCATCGGATGCCTCGAGTGCTTTATCGTATTCACTATTATTTATAAAAAGCTCTGCCAGTTCAGCATACTTTGCAGCTTTCCGTGCCGGCACGGTTTCGCTGGCAATCAAGTCTTGTGTATGCTCGATAATCATCTTCTTAGGGGTATTGCGTTCGGCTAGTTTCAATTTGAGTTCGTAGGCAGGTGCAAAGTTTTGCTTCATCTTCAAACAAAACTCAATAATTTCTGTACAAACTTCATTTTCGTACACCGCATAATAGCACTTGGCAGTCGCCAATTTATATTGAGGAGTCTTTTCTGCTATTTTATTTTTAAATGGGCCAAAATCTGCTTTTGCAAAAGCCTCGAACGCCTTACCAAAATCTTCGAGTTCGTAATAGGCATATCCTAGCTCATAGTAATAGCGCGCCACTTCGTTTGGCTGCGAAGTAGTTAACGCAGCCGTTGCCCTTAGCATACTTTGTTTAGCTTGCTCGTAATTACCTTTCATGTTATTAAACTTAGCTTCGTAGAACAACACGGAAAGGTTATCAGGGCTTACGGCTTTGGCATCCGCAATGTGCGGACCTGCCTCCTCGAAACGCCCCAACTTGTACAAAATTTTAATAATTGCCGACTTATACTCTATTTTATCACCGGCGTTGGGTTCATGCTTAAAGGCTTTATTAAATGCTTCGATGGCGTCGTCGAAACGCTCTTTCCGTTGGTATAACCACGCCAAACGAGTATAGGCATGCACGTAATCTTCTTTGAGTTCTACAGTTCGTTCAAAAGCCGCAATAGCATTATCTTCATCACGTAAATTGATGTAACACTTTCCTTTTTGAAACTCAAATTTGTAATTAGTAGGATTGTCGCGAATTGCGTTGTTATATTCATCGATAGCTGCCCGAAATTGGTTAGCCTGCCTCAACTGTTCGGCTTTTACAAAGAAGCCCAAACCATCTCCATCTTGTCCAAAAACGAACTGACTACTAAAGGAAAAAACGATAAGAAGGAAACGTATTTTAGAGTACATAAGAACCTAATCTTTTAAAACACTGCGTTATACTAACAATTTACCCGCACCAATGGGTCAACTTAGCTAACCTTACAACGTGATTTCTTAACATCTGTTTTACCGACAGCCCTTTTAAAAAGCATTTATACTCCTTATCTATTCGAAGCGTAAAAACAGGGTCAAATTTACATATTCTCAACGAAATGTAACTTTAGAATAGTTTGTTAATCAGTTCTTTGTATAGTTAAGTACAAAAGCAAAACGATTACGAAGGTTTTAACTTTTGCATTGTATTTCTTTTATGGTAGTAGTTTTCTTAGGTATTCTGTAAGAGTTCATTACATTTGAAACAATAAAAATGATGCCTTAAAAACAGGCTTTTTTAGCTTTAATCTTTTTACTTGAAGCCACTCACACATTTATACGATATCCTAATGGTGATAAATCACAACGAGAGTACCGGCCGAAACCTGCACAAGTTACAAATATTTGATAATTCATTTCTAAGATAAAGGACCCCTAGTTTTATGAATAAGAAAGTAATCTTGATGATTTTAGATGGATGGGGAATCGCCCAAGATACTGCCGTTTCGGCAATCGATCGTGCGGAAACTCCATTTATTGATTCTCTATATGGGAAATATTCTCATAGTAAGCTTGATGCTTCGGGACTTGCCGTAGGTCTTCCTGAAGGACAAATGGGTAACTCAGAAGTAGGGCATATGAATATTGGTGCAGGCCGTGTAGTGTATCAAATGCTGGTACGTATCAACCAAGAGGTAGCCAATGGCAAACTGCAAGAAAATGCTGTATTGCAAGATGCCTTTCAGTACGCTAAAGAAAACGAAAAAGCAGTCCATTTCATGGGACTACTCTCTGACGGAGGGGTGCACTCGCATATCAATCATTTAAAAGGCTTACTTTCTGCTGCTAATTCCTTTGGCTTAGAAGATGTTTTTGTGCATGCCTTTACCGATGGGCGCGATACCGACCCCAAAGGAGGCGTTGGATATATGGAAGAAATCTCCGAGCATATGCACAAAACTACCGGGCAAATTGCCACAATTGTAGGTAGGTATTATGCAATGGATCGCGATAAACGCTGGGAAAGAGTACGTATAGCATACGATGCCCTAACCGATGGCATCGGAACCCCTGTAACCAATTTTAAAGATGGGCTCGAAAGCTCGTATGAAGAAGGAATCACTGACGAGTTTATCAAACCTCTTATTGGTGTTGATGACCGTGGCAGACCTGTTGGAACTATTGCCGAAGGCGACGTAGTCATTTGCTTTAATTTCCGCACCGATCGTGGCCGTGAAATCACTATGGCACTCACGCAACAAGCATTTCCCGAACAGGAAATGACTCCTATGCAGTTACATTACATCACCATGACACGCTACGACGATACCTTTGAAGGCGTTAAAGTGATGTATGAAAAAGAAAACTTACGGAACACACTCGGCGAGGTGCTTGCCAAAGCTGGGAAAAAACAAATCCGCATTGCTGAAACCGAGAAGTATCCTCACGTTACGTTTTTCTTTTCAGGAGGAAGCGAAGTAGAATTAGAAGGAGAAAAACGCATTCTATGCCCCTCGCCTAAAGTAGCTACCTACGATTTGCAACCCGAAATGAGTGCAGCTGAAATCCGAGATGCCATTGTTGATGAACTTAAGAAACAGGAAGTAGACTTTGTGTGTCTCAATTTCGCGAATCCGGATATGGTAGGGCATACTGGCGTATTCGATGCAGCCGTCAAAGCCTGCGAAACAGTAGATGCTTGTGCCAAAACAGTAGTAGAAACCGGACTAGAAAATGGCTATTCAAGCTTAATTATTGCCGATCATGGTAATTCGGATATCATGATAAACCCCGATGGTTCGCCACATACCGCACATACTACCAACCTCGTTCCGTGCATCTTAGTAGACCCTGAATATAAGCTCCCGCTGAAAGATGGCAAATTGGGCGATATTGCCCCCACCATTTTAAAACTAATGGGAATTAATCCGCCCGAAGAAATGACCGGAGACGTACTGCTAAGTGAGTAACCTCTCTCCTATTTTGTATTATTAATATCAACTCAACGTACTTATATATACTATCCTATGAAATTGTTAGAAGGTAAAAATGCGCTGATTACCGGCGCCTCTAAAGGGATTGGACGGGCAATTGCCTTAAAATTCGCAGAACTAGGTGCTAATGTGGGTTTCACCTATCTATCGAGCGTAGAAAAAGGAGAAGCCCTTGAAAAAGAACTTGCTGATAAAGGTATTACCGCCAAAGGCATTCGATCGGATGCCTCCGATTTTGTCGCCGCAGAACAACTCATCCAAGAGTTTACGCAGCACTTTTCTTCACTCGACATCCTCATTAACAATGCGGGAATCACTAAAGATACTTTATTGATGCGCATGTCGGAAGAACAGTTTGACGATGTAATCCGAGTGAATCTAAAATCGGTATTCAACCTAACAAAAGCAGCAGCTCGAACGCTTATGAAACAACGCGCAGGCTCTATTATCAACATGAGTTCGGTAGTAGGTGTCCGCGGTAATGCTGGGCAAACCAATTATGCTGCTTCCAAAGCAGGTATTATCGGCTTTTCTAAATCCATCGCCCTAGAATTAGGATCGCGTAACATCCGCTGCAATGTAGTGGCTCCTGGTTTCATTGAAACCGAAATGACCGCCTCACTCGACCCTAAAGTAGTGGACGAATGGAAAGAAGGAATCCCCCTAAAACGTGCAGGCACTGCCAATGAAGTGGCAGAACTTTGTGCTTTCTTAGGTTCGGATATGTCGGCATATATCACAGGGCAAGTCATTGAAATTAATGGCGGTATGAACACTTAATTTTTTATTTCCTACAACAAACTTTACTATACCTTTTCACTTTACTTAAAACGGAAAAAATATGAGTCAGACAACCACCACCTTTGGTCCGGGGGTAGTAACCGGAAAATCGCTTAACGAACTCTTTGCCTTTGCAAAAGCGAAGCAGTTTGCCCTTCCTGCTGTCAACGTAGTAGGCACCAACTCTGTAAATGCCGTGATGGAAACTGCCCACGAACTAAATGCTCCTATTATCATCCAATTTTCAAATGGAGGAGCTTCTTTCTTTGCCGGGAAAGGACTGAACAACGAAAACCAACGGGCTGCAGTAGCAGGTGCCGTATCGGGTGCAGAACACGTACATAAGCTTGCAGAGTTGTATGGAGCCGCCATCGTATTACATACCGACCATGCCGCGAAGAAACTCTTACCTTGGATTGATGGTATGCTCGATGCCGGCGAAGCATTTTACAAAGTACACGGCAAGCCGCTTTTCAGCTCGCATATGATTGACCTCTCAGAAGAACCCATCGAAGAAAACATCGAAATCTGCAAACGCTATTTGGAACGAATGGCTAAAATGGATATGATGCTCGAAATAGAACTAGGTGTTACCGGAGGTGAAGAAGATGGGGTAGATAATACCGATGTTGATAGCTCAAAACTATATACTCAACCCGAAGAAGTAGCATATGCTTACGAAGAACTAAAAAAAGTAAGCGATAACTTCACGGTGGCAGCAGCTTTCGGAAATGTACACGGCGTATACAAACCAGGCAATGTAAAGCTTACCCCAAAAATTCTTGATAACTCACAGAAATATATCCAGGAAAAATTCAATACGGCTGAAAAACCAGTATTTTTCGTGTTCCACGGTGGCTCAGGCTCTTCAGTAGAAGAAATCCGCGAAGCAATCGGGTACGGTGTTATTAAAATGAACATTGATACCGATCTGCAATGGGCTTTCTGGAAAGGTGTGAAAGATTTTTACACTGCTAACGAAGGATACCTACAAGCACAGATTGGCAACCCCGAAGGCGACGACAAACCCAATAAGAAATTCTACGACCCACGCAATTGGTTGCGCAAAGGGGAAGATTCTTTCAAAGTCCGCCTGAAAGAAGCTTGCGAAGCACTCAACAATATAAATACGCTTTAGCAAAATAAGTTTTTAATATAATAGTGTTCTACTAGATGCCACTCTGAATGTAGAGTGGCATTTTTTTATGTTATGATTTTATTTCTCACGAACTATGAGGGCTACCGCTTCCAAAAACTGCGTTTTGGATATATAAAAGACTGTTAGAGATTTAAAGTTTCAGCAAAGCTCTTTTATAATAACGAGCGAATAAAATGGAAATATTTTTGCCATTAGTACTTTGCTATGCTGAACAATAGACAAAATACTATGCGCTTTTTTTGGTATGCTATCTTGTATGTTAGCATCGTTTGTTCAAGTTGCCAATCGCAACGCACACCACTGATGCCTTCTCCTTACCGTATTTCGGTGGTTCAACCCAAAATAGAGCTATCGGTATGGTATACCCTAAACCTATACGAAGGCGTAAACATTGCCTACTTCCGACCAGGGTTTGAACTCCCACGCCTTTTAATAGAGGGCATCGCGAAGGGGCAAATATGTGCATATGCCGATGAAACCCTGAAAAAACCACTACATGCGAAAGGAGTTGCTCAATGGATGGGAGCCAAACAAATTGAAGATATTTCTATTCCCCAACTGCACCGCCTAGGATTGAAACGCGAAATCGTATACAACCCTAACCAAATGATGTGGGAGCGTAGCTTTGCAACCGTGCCCGATTTGTTCGCTACCCCTCAACCTCGGCTAGAACACTCTGTACTTGCCATTTATCCTCCAGAAAAATCAAAAAAGAAAGTTCCTATTTATTTTGATATGTACACCGTGAGTAGGCAAATTCTAGCCGCTCACCCTCGCAGCGTATACTATAACCCGTATAACCCTGCGCAAGCTATGAATTTTTTTGATGCACTTCAGTTTCGCTTGTATGAGGGAAAAATTAGCCGATACACCCACCCAAAGAAAAAGTATCCTGTTACCGTAAGAAATGCGCGCGATGTTGCTAAACTCAAAGCGTTGTACCCCAACCTACCGCATTTTACGAGAGGGCTTATCTACCATGAAACTTTTCCTTGGAAAAACGCCCACCTTGCCTACCTCAACTCAAAAAATCCTTAAATAGCTGATTTCTTCAAATTCTGTTTTCAATAGCCTCACTATTCAAATTTGCAATAAACCTGCAGAGCTGTTGCCTTCTATGCCTCCACTAAAGGGAGGGAAAAGGAAAATTAATTAGTTAAAATATAAAACATTTATATGTTTATATTTTGAACTAATTATAATAATAGCTTACATTTGCAACATAATCATTGATAAAAAACATAGACCAAAGTCCTTGAAACCCTCATACCGTATTTGTTGAATTTGTAACCTTCTGAAAAAATTATGCTCAATTTAAAAACAACCTTACCCAGACAACTCTCGCCCAAGGGAGCGTCGGTTACTGTAGGAGTGCGGGGGATTCGCTTCTATGTTAACTACGAAAAATCGGGCGAAGTACAGTATTTCATCTTTGACAGCCGCTTACTTTTTGCCATTGTAGTACTATTAGCCGCTTTGCTGTTTTATGCTTCGGGAAATGCTAATACCCCATCCCAAGTAACACACGTGTACCACTATATTCCTGCACAGGGTTTAGCCTCCGCCTCAGAAGATGTGTCCCGCCTTCCTGAACCCTCCTCACAACCAAGGGTTTACCAAGCAAGCAATGCCGTAACTTCTACCCAAGACGAAGAACTTACGGAAACCACGAACGTAATCGCTAACGATGTACGCACTCAATTTATCCAAGCCAAACAAAAGCTGATTTATGAGTTTACCACCAAACATAATGTAGTGCGTACTGCTCAACTCAGCAATGAGCAATTGCTTCTTCTCAACAGAGAGATTAGCGAGCTGTTTCAAGAAATTGTGATTGATAACCTCGACCTAGAACCCCACGTCTATCAGTTCTTTACCGATACTACCGACTTGCATAAACTCAACACTGCACTGGTTGAGCAGGATAAATACCATGTTCCGGCTTCTATCACACTTTCGCAGGCAGCTCTTGAAACTTCTTACGGCAGAAAAGTGAAAGATAATAACTATTTCGGCATTAAGGATAAAGCCAAAAAAACCGGTAAAACCACTACCACAGAATATTATACACCAGAAGAGTTAGAAGCCAATGCCTACAAGGTTATCCAGAAAAAGAAAGTCATTGTAAAAGGCAAAACGATGTATAAATGTACGATTATCGACCATTTCAAAGCATATCAATCGCCATGGGAATCGTTTCGAGCGCATTCGGTGTACTTAAGTAGCAATCCGCGGTATGCCCCGCTGTTTACAGGTGGGAAGAGCTATGAAGCTTGGGCTGATAAAATCGGCTCTATGAAACAAGGAGGGGTAGGGTATGCTACCGACCCGGTCTATGGCAGATTGCTAAAAAAAATTGTCCGCCGTTATCACCTCGATTTACTAGACCATTGAACCTAAACATAGATATGTTACGCAGTAACGCTACTAAGTGGTTGGCAAGTTGCCAATCACTTTTTTATGTTTATTTACACTGGCAATACACCATAGTTTTAAAGCAAAAACCTACAGAACGTTGTTCCATAGGCTTTTTATGTAGTATTTCGGCAATCACCCAAAAGGGGGATGAATGCTTTATCGGTTTTTCAAGAGCTTATCTTCATCAGGTACTTCCAAACAAGCTATTAAAAAAGCATATTCCATGGCTGTTTCGCGTTGAGCGGCGAATCGCCCCGACTTTCCACTATGCCCTGCCTCCATATTCGTATGGAGCATCAGAACATTATTATCGGTTTTCATCTCGCGAAGTTTGGCGACCCACTTGGCAGGCTCCCAGTATTGCACTTGGGAATCGTGTAATCCCGCCGTCACGAGCATATTGGGGTAATCTTTTGCCTCCA
>CAYMYI010000133.1:0-10398 GCA_964394585.1 uncultured Roseobacteraceae bacterium | reverse complement strand
GCGGTTACCATACAAGGAAGGAGTAAGAGCAGGCAAGTTGGAGTTTCCTACTACTGGGTTGCGGTCGTAGGCATCGCCTGAAATTTCAGCTTCAATAGAGCTTACGTCTTGAGCATCGAGGAAGTTGTAGGCTAAAGTTGTGTATAACCCATTAGTCCATTGCCGTTTTACTTCGAGGGTTAGGTTTGTTGCATATCCTTCGTCGGTATTGGTAAATACATAGGCATTTGTGGAACCTCCAAAAGGTCCTTGAGCGCGGTCGTCGGCTAAATATACTGCTCGGTTATCCACGCCATTGAGAGTACCGGATGGTGTACGGAGTCCATAATTGCGTACAAGCATTGCATTTACATCTTTAGTGTAGGCAATATCTGCGGAAACGGTCCATCCTCCGTCAAACGATTTATCAATTCCTAAATTACTTCGCCATACTTGTGGGAATTTGAAATCGTTGGCGGTCATCGTGTAGAAGAAGAAATCGGGGTTGGCTACTTGGTTGCCAATCCATACGAATGGCAAACGCCCGGTGAAAAGCCCGGAGCCCCCACGGAATTGAAGCCCTAAAATGGGGGTATAGTTAAAGCCTATCCGAGGCGACCATAACGGCGTTTGTTCGGGCAGTACAGTGTGGTCAAATTGTACGGGATTATTGTTTTCGTCGTAGTAGGTAACTTCGGGTGCATAGCTGCCTCCTTCGCTAATGAGTCCTCCTTTGCGGTTGATATTTTCTTGAATTTTCTCATCTGTATCAAAATAAAGAGGTAAGTCCATGCGCAACCCGATGGTGATATTCAACTTTTCGTTTACGTCCCATTTGTCTTGTGCATATAGTGCCCATTGCCCTACGTTGGTTTCTGCTAAAGCCCATGTGTTATTGGCGTTATTGTTTTCAAAGGTAGTTCGGGCGTGGTCAAACACGAAGGCGAGCGAATCAGCAGCGTAGTCTAAAAAAGCGGCAACACTTGAAAACCCTGGTCCTGCAAAGGTACCTCCGGGGTAAGGGTATCCGAATGGTTCGTACACCCCTAAGTTGAAGGAGTTATCAAAATCGAAACGTTCGAACGATGTGCCTACTGTTATGGTGTGTTTGCCTGCATAGATGTCGAAGTTGTTGTTAAACTGAAATACCTTTTGGTCGAGGCGGTTATTGATTGAAAAGGGTTCATGCCCCGCAATGATGTAGCGCGAGCCATTTTGGGCGATATTAATTACCGGTGCAGGTGCGCTGAATGGGTCGCGGCTGTCGTCGAAGTGCGTGTACCCGACTTGTAGTTTGTTAGAGAACTTTGTTCCGAATAGCGAACGCAATTCGATAATACCCGATTGAATTTTATTGTTGATTCGGTAACCGGTGTTGAAAAACTGTAAGGTGTTGGCATCGGGGCCACGCAATCCTAAGGCAGAGGGGTGTGCGTTTTGCTCTCGGAAGGCATTTAGGAAGTTATAGGTAGCCGTAAGGGTATGGTTAGCATTGATATTCCAATCGAGTTTTAAAATCCCTTTTTCGTTGTTCGTATCGTGGGTATAGCCTTCATAAGGTCCGGTTTCGTAGCCCAATGCTGAAAGAGCATTGCTTACAGCTTCTAAGTCGGCAGCGAGCACCCTCGATATGTTGCCACCCTCGGCTCCTGCGCCCCGTGAGGCTACAAAGTTAGAGCCTAAATCTTCGCGGCGCTCTATTTCTACATTAGCAAAAAAGAAAAGTTTATCTTTTACGATAGGACCTCCAACACTAAAACCGGTTTGGAGCTGGCGCAAATCGGGTACAAAAATATCAGTGCCATCTACTTTAGAACCGGTCATGTCTTGATTTCGGTAAAAGGCGAACACAGTTCCTTGGAAGTTGTTTGTGCCACTCTTAGTTACAGCATTTACGGCGGCGCCGGTAAATCCGGCTTGGGTTACATCGTACGGGGCTAACGATACTTGTATTTCGTCGATGGCATCTAAAGAAATAGGTTGTGCATTTGATTGCCCACCAGGTGTAGCAGCATCGAGTCCAAACGGGTTGTTGAAAATCGAGCCATCGAGCGAAAAGTTATTGAATTGGTCGTTACGACCGCCAAACGAATTACCATCTGAGGCTGGGTTCAGCCGGTAAATATCAGCGGCAGAGCGTGTAATGGTGGGCATCTTTGTGAGCAACTCGTTATCAATATTGGTTGCCATACCGGTTTTATCACTATTAAATGCGCCACCTTCGCTTACAACTACAATTTCTTCGAGTGTAGAAGTTTCGCTCGATAGCTCAAAGGAAAGGCTCACATTTTGCCCTAGTTTTAAATAAAGGTTTTCAATTTTTTGCTCCTGAAACCCTACAAAACTTACTGTTACGGTATAAGGGCCTCCAACTCTTAGGTTAGGGAGTGTAAAGCGGCCATCGGTGCGTGTGGAAGTGCCATACCGAGTTCCGGTTGGCTCATGTACGGCTATCACAGAAGCTCCGGGCAACGTTTCCCCTCCCACTTCTTGCACGCTTCCATTCAATGAAGCGGTAGTTACCCCTTGGGCAAATACAACATGGCTACTGCTATATAGCAATGCAAATAGCCATAAAATGCGTAAAACTCTTTTCATAATGATGAAGTGCTAATGATTATATACTTAAGAAAAAGAATTAAATGCAAGTAGTACGGTATGTGAAGTTTTAATGGCATTTTATTGAAAGGAAGGCGAAATTATTAAATAATTTTTAACAAATGATGTGTATTCGGTAAAAAACAAAAAAATGCCTTTATGTATTGAAAAAGGCATATATACAATGTTATATTTGCTCCCTTTTCGTTTTAAAATAGCAGACGCTATTAAAGGTGGTTTTTTATTTGCCACAACATTTCACATACATATTTTCGGTCTTTTTGTATCATCGTTTAAAATGGGGTAGTATAATGAAACACATCTCATATTTTCTTATAGGAATAGCTTTCGTAGTTGCAGCATGCCAAGCCAACAGCCAAACCGACGAAGAAAAAAGCACTAACCAACAAGGAACCGTAGAGTTGGTAGGCCCTGAAAGGTTTAAGACGTTATTGGAAAGTACTACAGATTTTCAGCTTATTGATGTGCGGACATCGCGCGAATGTGCGGCGGGTATGCTTCCTAAAGCACAACAGATTGATTTTTATAGTAATACATTTACGCAGCAGATCGGCAAACTAAAAAAAGATGCACCTGTGTTTATTTATTGTGCTGTAGGTGGTCGCAGCCGTTCAGCGGCTCAGATGCTTCGCAGTATGGGTTTTAATCGAGTATACGATTTGCAAGGGGGGTATCGTAGTTGGAGAGCGAAAGGGTTTCCTATCAATCAATAATTCATTATAGTGTAAGGTTTGGCTGAGGGGGTACTGGGTTTATCGGTAATTCCATAGTGAAGGTAGTACCCTCACCAACCACGGAGTTTACTTGCAATGTTCCTTGGTGCTGCTCTACAATACTATTGGTAATAGATAGCCCTAACCCTGTGCCTTGCCCGGTTTCTTTTGTAGTGTAAAACGGTTCAAAAATTTTTCCTTTAATTTCTTCTGGGATGCCTACGCCTGTATCGGTAAATGCAATTTGAATGCGTTTCTGGGCATTGAGGTAGCGTGTTGTAATAATGATTTGCCCCTCAGTTTTGATTGCCTGTACAGCATTGGCAAGTAAGTTCATAAATGCCTGGTTTAGTCTGCCAGCATTTCCTAAAATAGGAGGGAGTTCTCCAAAATCTTTGATTACTTCAATTCGATTTTTATACTGACTCCTCAGCAACACGAGCGTAGATTCGATGCCCTCGTGCACATCGAACTTAGAAAACTCTTCTTGTTCTAAGCGAGAAAAAGTTCGGAGCTCTTTTACAATGGCTGCGGCCCTGCGAGCTCCCATTTCGATGTTATCAGCCACTTTTTGGGCGGTAGGCAACATTACATGGAAGTTGCGCTTTTTCTTAAAAGCCTGTATCTCTTGGAGTTTCTCACTCACATTATCTTCATTTAATTCTTCATAATATGTAAGTACTTTAGAGATTGCACTAAGTGCACGTGTGAGACCGGCAATGCCCGAGGTAATGAAGTTAATAGGATTGTTAATTTCGTGTGCGATTCCTGCAGTTAATACCCCCAGCGAAACCATTTTTTCAGAATGTACCAATTGGCTTTGCGTTTCACGTAAATCTTTAAGGGCTTTTTCTAAGTTATAGTTCTGTTCTACTAACTCTTTTTGTTGGCGTTCTAAATCTAGGTTTTTTGTAATGATTTCTTGGTTTTGCGCATTGATGATGCTGTTTAGCCTGCGCTCTTTTTTATTTTGTTTTTTGAGTTTTTGGTAGCTCACCCACAAGGCAGAGCCTCCGCCACCTAGTAAGAGCATCACCAACGAGCCCAGCAGGATGATGATTTCTTGCCTTTCTGCCTGAATCCGATTGATTTCAGCATCTTTTTTTGCCAACTCAAGTTCTTTTTCTTTTTGCTCGAGTTGTACTACGTGCTGGCGTGCTGCTAGTTCTTCCCGTTTGTAAATCCCGTATAAGCTATCTTTTAAAGCTTCATGCCTTTTAAAGTGGTAGAGTGCTTCTGGTGCGTTGCCAAATTGTTCTTCGATTAATGCATACGTTTGATGGATATCTTTCAGTACCGCTATATTTTGTTGAGCAGTGGCGATATTCATGGCGCGGTCGAGGTAGGATTGTGCGGTAACAAACTCTTTCTTGTGGAAATAGACTCTGGCAAGTTGTTCTAAAATTGTAGGCACCAAGTAGTTGCCATTTTCTCCTTCTTGTAAGCTAAAATTTAGCGCTCGGTTGAGCCAATTGAGCGCATTGTTTACTTGGCCTTTGGCTAAGTATACCATACCTAAGCTACTGTATAAGCTTGGCGTTCCATTGTGGACCTCAAACCGTTCGCGGAGTTCACGTGCTTGCAAAAGGTATTTGAGGGCTTGGTCTATTTTTCCTTCTTTCCGGTAGCACTCTCCAATGTTTTGTAAAGTGACGATGTTATCGGCCGAATAGGTTGTGCTAAGCTTTAAAATTCGGAAATAGTAACCTACGGCTTTTTTGTAGTTGCCCTGCAAAGTATATATGTTTCCTAGTCCATTAAAAGCACCTACCGCCCATTCGATTTGATTATTATTATAAGCTATATTAATGGCTTGTAAAAAGTGCTCTTGGGCATCTAAATAGCTGTGAAACGCTTCGTAAGCATTGCCAATGTTTGTGTAACTGCGTGCAATTCCTCTATCAAAATTGAGTTCTTGCGCCAATGCTAGCGCTTTTTCGGCATACGCTAAAGCTTTTTCTTTATCGGTATTATAGTATTCATAGCTTAGTTCATTGAAGATAAGAACGCGGTTTGAATCGGGCTGAGTGTAGTTGAGGGCAATCAGTAGGCTATCAATAGGGGTTGCCATTGCAGGAGTTACCGTGCTGAAAGCAAACCACAGCAGAAAAACTCTTATGTAGCTATACAGTAGGTGCATTTGTTTTCGAGATCATTTGTTGTGTTCTAGGTAATGTAATTACGAACTCAGTTCCTTTACCTTCTTGGCTGAATACATCAATACGGCCCCGGTGATCTTCTACAATACTCATTGAAATAGCAAGGCCAAGTCCGGTGCCTTCTCCTACATCTTTTGTGGTAAAGAACGGCTCAAAAATCCGATTACGCACAGTTTCGGGCATTCCACTGCCTGTGTCTTTAATCGAGATACGGACGCATTCCTTAGCATCGTCGAGCGCAGTTTTAATGGTAATCGTACCTTCTTTCTCTTTAATAGCCTGAATGGCATTCGTAAGGATATTCATAAATACCTGATTCAGCTTACCAGGGTAGCACTCAATCGGAGGAATATTGCCATATTCTTTTTGAATGGTAATGTTATATTTATATTGGTTAGTTAGTAAAAGCAATGTCGATTCTATCCCGTCGTGAATTTGGAACTTATCCAGAGTGGCGGCATCCATACGCGAGAAAGTGCGCAGTTCTTTTACCAGTTCAGCGGTGCGTTCTACCCCCATTTCAATATTTGAGGAAACTCTTTCGGCTTGCTGAACAATTTGCGTAAAACGCATTTTTTGTTTTAAATCTTCAATTTCTTGCAGTTTGGTTGCGCTGTTTTCAGGAGTAATTTCCTCATACAAACTTACCACACGCATAATGGCTCGAATGGCTTTTTGAACACCTAAAGCTCCCGATTTTATGTAATTGATTGGATTGTTGATTTCGTGGGCAATGCCCGCAGTGAGTACCCCTAGCGATGCCATTTTCTCGGAATGCACTAACTGAGATTGCGTAGTCTTAAGCTGCTCGAGGGTGTGTTCTAATGTCTGGTTTTTTTGGTCGAGCATTTCGTTTTGTTTAGTTAATTGCAACGTTTGCTTTTCGATTTCTGCTTGTTTCTGTTTTAGTTCTGCATTGCGCGCCAAAATTTCTGTTTGCTGCGTTTTTACCTTTTCTTCGGCGATTCTCCGGCGCATTGTTTTATATGAAATAGTGATGATATCGGCGATAGATTTTGCAAACGCGAGCGCTTCGGCAGACCAGTTGCGCAAGTTGCCTTGTGTTTCGCAGGTGAGCACCCCTCCTAATTTTCCTTCCACAAAGAAGGGAACATCGAGCCTCGATTGAACGCCATAGGGTTGTAGGTAGTTTGCATATACTTGCGATAATGCCGGGTTTTGCGTAACATCTTTACTGATAATCATGCGCTCCGCGTTGATTTCCTCAAAATAATGAGGGTACTCTGATTGGTACAGTACTCCGCCTTCTGTATGACTATTGTTCTGTTGGGTATACAAATTCATGCATTGAATTCGATTTCTCTTATGGTCGTACTGCCAAATTCCTACGCGAGCCACATCGAGTTCTTTGGCAGTAGTTTCCGTGATTTCTCGCATGGCTTTCCCCCAAAAACCCAACTGTACACCTCTACTTTTAACGAGTTGTAAAAGGGCATCGTTGTATTGGCGCATCAGCGCATTTTTTTCTAAAATCGAATTTTTCTGTTGTTCGATTTTATCACGCTGCGCTTCAATTTCCTCTTGTTGTTGGCGGAGTTCTTCATTTTGAACTAAAATTTCTTCTTGTTTTGTCTGTATTTCTATCGTGCGTTGGCGTACCTTTTTTTCCAAGTTTGCATTTGCCTGCCGCATGTCTTGAATCATGCTGCGGTTCTCTTCAAAAATGCCTGTAATCACATGAAACCACAACGACCAGCCTTTTGGTAGTTTTGAGTGCTTTATGCGCGGAGCGTTTTTATCTTTAATATGCCTGCTTTCGTATTGGATATGTTGTAATAATTTCTTGGCAGGCACTAAAAACCGATATTGTGTAAATAAAAATGTAAAGCCTTGGATGGTAACCATTATCACCAGCAAACCGATTAGGTAAATACCTACGTCGGAAAAGGCAGAGAAGTAAAAATCACTTTTGGGAACAATATATAATAAGTACCATGAGGTATTGGGCAGAGCTTCATAATAGAAAAATGTGTCGTCGATTTCTTGAAACGTCTCCATCTCATACTCTGTAAAAACACCAATTACTTGTTCGGCACGCTGTTGTTCTTCATGCGTTTGTATGCCACTGGTGCGTGCTAAAAGCGTTTTTTCTTGGTGAAGCAGATAGATACTGCCAAGTTGTTCGGGAACGTATGTAACCATTTTTTTCATCGATTCGAGCGTGATATCGAAAATGAAAGCGCCTATATACTGCGAACGGTGGTAAATAGGCATTAAGGCAGAAATAATTTTCCCTTTCCCGGCGCTATCTTCATACGGCTGGCTCCACACAATGGTGTTTTCGTAAAAGCGCGATGCAAAAATGCGTTCATATTTAGCATAAGTTCCTTGCACTACTTGGTTGCTAATGCGGAATTCTTCGGAAGATACCCACGGGTACATCATTAAAAAATCGCGGCTTAGGAAATAACTCCATGTAATGTGGGGGCTATCGTGGTAGGCAGTTTGTAAAATGGGAGCTACTTCGAGTAGTACGCTCAGTTGCTTGCGTTCTTTTTCAGTGAGTGTTTCTAAGGATTTATTTGCGGTTAAATTAATGCGCGAAGGCGTTGCCAATGATAAGGGTAAACTATCTAAATGAAAATATGTATTGGTAGGGTCATTTTTAAGATAAGAAAGCCAAGGGTGTTCAGGGTACGTTTCATAATGTGATAAACGAATTGTAACGACCGATTCCATGCTTCGCAAGTAGCTGTTCACCGTACTGACAAATTGGTTGAGTTCTTTACTGTTTTCTTGAAATTGCCGATGGATTACCGCCCGTTCGCGTGTAATCTTATCGCTAAATTGTATGTATAGCAGTGAAATGATGCTAATCACAATAATTGCAAACGATAAGATAATGATGGCGTAATACCCTTTTAGAAGGTTCTGTAACATGATGCTTGTTATTTAAAGCATGTCTTAGAATGTAAAGCTGAACGCATTTGTGTAGTACTGTGCCGTGCATATGCAGGTGCAGTAATTTACGAAAAATAGCGTTTAGCACAGAAAACGCTTCTAAAAACCTAAAAAAAGGGCGTAAATATTTTTTTGAAAAAACAGGTCAGGGGAAAGATGAGCTAAGCGCGGATCTTCAATTGCCTACAAAGGGATGTTTACTTTAGGGGACTATACCAATACCGACTCTATATTTTGCTTTAATTCGTCTTCGATCCATGGTTTCGAAAGGCACAGCACACGTTGTTCAGAGGCTTCTTTCATTACTTTGGCATCGGAAAAACCAGTGAGTAAAATTTTGGCAAGGCCGGGAAACTCTTTATTAAGCTGTTTTAAAAATTCAATGCCGGTGGTTTCAGGCATTTTATGGTCAGAAATTACAAGCTGAATAGGTTCTTGGTTCTGAGCTTTTTTCTTTAAAATCTCTAATCCTTCTTTTGCCGAGGAGGCAAGGTGAATTTCGTAATCGCACATGAATACTAACTGGAAACTATCAAGGTTTTCCTGCTCGTCATCAACGTATAGAATGCTAGGTAGTTTGTCTGATTTCATAGTGGTAAACTCGTTGGTAATGGATAAACACATAAGCAGACACGGAAACTACAACTGTTTTTGTAGCGCCATCGGTAATTGTATTTCTACCTTCGTGCCTTTTTGTAGTTCGCTTGTAATTTGGATAGAGCCGTTGAGTTTTTCTAATGCCACCTTCACTATATATAACCCCAACCCATTTCCTGTGGATAGAGGGGTGCCTCGGTAAAAACGTTCATAAATGCGTGTAGTACATAATTCGCTTTCAATACCGATACCCTCATCCAAAACACATAGATGTAGAGTCTGGTTCTTAAAATTTGCACTTAACACAATACGTTTTTGTGAACTGAATACTACAGCATTGTGTAAAATATGAAATAAAATGGCTTCTAAAAAGGTTGAATCCGAATAACATTGTAAGGATGTGTCTTCAAGCTGAACATCAATTCGCTGGGTAGAAGAAACTCCTTCATACTCTTCAATTTTATGAGCTGCTTTGGAAAGTATTTCCTTAAAGTAAAAGGTTTCAAATGTTGGGGTATTGGTTTCTACCATATTGAGTAAGATATGGTTTTGCAGCGTTTTACTCATGTTTTGCGCTTCGCGATACATGCGTTGAAAGTATTCATGAATCGTAACATCGCTATCTTGAAACTCGACTTTCCCGGTTAGGCACAACCCCATAAATCGGGTGATGTATCCCTTTATATCGTGCGAGGCTCGGTAGATGTAGGTGTCGAGTTGTGCTATTTTGTTGGCAAGCAGCTGGTTAGTATGCTGTAAATCTTCAATCAGATGTTTGTTGCGTAAAGTGAGGTGGTACTTTTCAAATGCGTTGTCGATCGCCATTTTGAAGGCATCTACATCCCAAGGTTTTACGATGAACTGATAAATCTCTGCCTCGTTTACTGCTTTAATTACCACTTCGGTATCGCTATAGCCTGAAACAATCATGCAGACCATTTGAGGATAAATAGGGCGAATTTTTTTGAGAAATTCCACACCGGTTACGTCGGGCATGCGTTGGTCAGTAATTACAACTTGTACATCATTTTCTTGTAGGAGAGTTTCTGCTTCGGCAGCATTCGAGGTGGTGAGTATGTTGTAATACTCCATAAAATACAAACTGAAACTTTCTAGGTTTTCCACTTCGTCGTCGAGGTACAAGATGGTTTTTTCTGAGGCCTCTTCAGTTTGCATACAAATGAAATTTAGAAGGGGAGAGGAGAATTTGGATTCGTAAAACTACAAAATGTACATGAGCTTATAGCGGTTTGGGCGTTTGTTCGGGGCGAGCATACGCAAACCGTTCTATCAGCGAAGCGCGGTAGTAGGCATCTAACCCAGAAATAGCTACGGTTTCTGCTGTGGCTAGATCAAGGAAACCATCTTGCCCTACTAACGGCTCGGCAACATGTACTTCTACGACCTCT
>CAYMYI010000132.1:0-10632 GCA_964394585.1 uncultured Roseobacteraceae bacterium | reverse complement strand
TGGGCAAAACTTTGAAGGGGTGCACCTAGTAGATTTGGAAACACAGCGTATTGTGAAATCGGCGAAAATTTCAGAACATGCTATTTTCGATATCCAACATTTCGAAGGAAAATTATACATAGCTACTGGCGATGGTACCCTCGTAGTACTTCTATTAGAAGATTTTACCACTCTTGCCCGTGTAAAAACTACCGAAAAACACGCGCGCACCATTGCAATGAACCCTCAAGCAAACCATGTGGCAGTAGGTTATAGCGATAACCACATTCGCGTCTTCGATGCCCACTCGTTCCGGTTGTTGCAAGCATGGGAAGCACATCACAACTCCATATTTACCTTACGCTATACGAACGATTACCGCCATCTGCTAAGTGGTAGCCGCGATGCCCATCTGAAAATTTGGGATGCACATAACCTGTACTCCTTGCATGAACCCATAGTGGCACACATGTACACCATCAATCATATTGCTTTCCGAGAAGATGGACGATTTTTCGCGACATGCAGTAAAGATAAATCGATTAAAGTATGGGATACACAGCCCTTTAAACTCTTAAAAGTGATTGACAAAGCCCGGCATGCCGGGCATGGGACTTCGGTCAACAAGTTGTTTTGGAAAGGAAAAAATACCTTGGTATCGTGCAGCGACGATCATTCGATTTCTGAGTGGAAACTTACCTTTCGGTTTCCTCAAACAGATGCGCTATAAGACTGCCTACTCGTTGGGGCAAAGATGCTTCGGAACGATTTCGCCTATTTCAGCCCTTTGTATTTCCGCATCAATTTATTGGTGAAAATGAACTCGTTTAGGTCTTCAGAATCGGAATCGAGAATTTCGTTGTTGCTTCCCTCCCAAACTTTGTATCCCTCTTTCATAAAAATGATTTTTTCACCAATTTCCATTACAGAGTTCATATCGTGCGATACGATTACGGTGGTGAGTTGAAACTCTTTGGTGATTTCGTGAATTAAATTGTCGATAAGAATAGCCGTGTTGGGGTCTAGCCCAGAGTTTGGCTCGTCGCAAAATAAGTACTGAGAGTTCATCACGATGGCGCGAGCAATACCCACTCGTTTTTTCATGCCCCCACTAATTTCAGAAGGCATTTTTTTCGCAGCGTCGGCAAGGCCTACGCGTTCTAAGCACAAATTCACTCGCTCTCGCTTTTCTTCGGGCGACATCTTGGAGAGCATATCGAGCGGGAACATAACGTTTTGTTCTACGGTGAGCGAATCGAAAAGGGCGCTACCTTGAAACAGCATTCCAATTTCGGCACGGATTTCTTTTTGAACCGTGCGGTTAGCTCGGTGAAAGTCGCGGCCATCGTACAAAACTTCGCCTTCGTCAGGAGAAATTAGTCCCACAATGCACTTTAATAATACGCTTTTCCCTGTACCGCTCGAACCAATAATCATATTGGTTTTGCCTTGGTCAAATACAGCATCAATGCCTTTGAGAACGGCTTTGTCGCCAAATGATTTATGAATGGATTTAATTTCTATCATATCGGTTCTAAAAAGTTCAAACAAGGAGCTGAGCTAACAAGAAATCGGCGATTAGCACGGCAATGCAACTGCTCGTAACGGCACTGGTGCTAGCCTTCCCCACCTCGAGGGCACCACCATGAGTATAATATCCCTTATACGAAGAAATAGCAGTAATCAAGAAGCCAAATACATACGATTTGATGATGGCAAAAGGGACATTAAATGCTACGAAATCGGCTCGAATCCCATAAATATAATCTTGTTCGGTGAGGTGCCCACCGAGTGTTCCTGCTAAAAAGCCTCCATAGATTGAAATTGCCGCTGCTAAAATCACTAAAAGCGGATACATGAACGTGCCTGCTAAAATTTTGGGAAGTGCTAAGTACGAAGCCGAATTTACTCCCATAATCTCTAAGGCATCGATTTGCTCGGTGATGCGCATCGTACCGATTTCTCCGGCAATGTTAGAGCCTACTTTCCCGGCGAATACAATAGCAGTAAACGTGGGGGCTAATTCGAGGATACTCATATCGCGCACAATAGTGGCAATAATGTAGAGCGGAATTAGCGGGCTTACCAAATTGTAAGCAGTTTGTACGGCAGTTACCGCTCCAATAAAGAACGATACCACTACTACAATGAACAGGGATTCGATACCTATTTTGATGCATTCGTCGAAAAAACGACGCACATAAATGGCAAACTCTTCTCGGTTTGCAAACATCTTACCCATAAAAAGAAGGAAGTGCCCGAATACTCTCATAGCGTTGGTTTAGTTGCCACAAAAATAGGCATTCTTTATGCCGAAGCTAAAAAATCATCTGTAAATAACTTGAAACTTCGCTTGGGGTTCTGCATCTTGAACATACAGAATCCATTTCGTTGTACATCATGCATTTCAAAATTTATCGGTCATCGGCAGGGTCGGGCAAAACGTTTACCCTAGCCAAAGAATACTTAAAATTAGCCCTTACCGGAGGAAAAGCCACCGAGGGGTTTAATCCGGGCTACTATCGGAATATTTTGGCAATCACGTTTACCAACTTGGCAGCAAACGAAATGAAAGAGCGGATTTTAACGCAATTACTAACGTTTGCTTCCTTATCGGAAAAGGAAAGCGACCCAATGCTCGATTTGATGTGGGCAGAAATCCAACAAGATTTTCCCCAAGAAAATCCTCTTAGTAAAAAATTACTTTGCCAACGCGCTGCCGACGTACACCAGCATATTCTGCACAATTACGCCGATTTTTCGGTAAGCACTATTGATTCTTTCCATAACAGAGTAGTACGAGCGTTTGCGCAAGATCTCGATTTGCCATTTAATTACGAGCTAGAGCAAGATGCCGAACTGATGGTAGAAGAAGCGCTCGATTTATTGCAAAGTACTTTAGAAGGGGGGGCAGAAACCTCTCTTTCTCAGTTATTTAAACAGATTATTATCAATAGTATCGAAGATTCGGACAGATGGATGGTAAATCGAGAAATGGCTGAATTTTCCCGAGAGTTGCTCAAAGAACAAAACCAGCCGTTTCTAACTCGTGCCCAAGCCTACGACTTAAAAGATTGGCTCGGCATAGAACGCGCTTTGTGGAAATGGGTACACCGTTTTGAAAATGCCCTAAAGAAAATTGGCGAAGAAGCCATGGAAGTAATTGAAAAAGAAGGGCTTCAGAGTGAAGATTTTAACCGAGGAGGAATCTATAAATATTTTAAACTAGCAGCCGATAACCCAAAACTTTTTTTTGAAGATGAAGCAAAAACTCCGCATGCTACGGTAAATGAGGATAACTGGGGTTCTTCAAAAACAAAAAAAAATGCGAGCAAACAGGCAGCTATTAATAGAGTAAAACCTACGTTGGCAGAGCTATACCACAAAGCTGAATATCTAAAGGAGCAGGAAGGTGGAGAATATTTAGTGGCCACAGCACTCCGAAAATATATTTTATATGTAGGGCTGTTGCGTACGGTAGGCATTCAGTTAGAGCAAATGAAGCTAGAGCGCGGAGTGGCATTTTTTACCGATCTTACCCAGCGAATCAATACAGTAATCGAAAACGAACCAGTTCCCTATGTGTACGAACGGATTGGTGAACGGTATTTTCATATTTTAATCGATGAGTTTCAAGATACTTCGGCAATGCAGTGGCACAATTTATTGCCCCTCATTACCAACAGCCTTTCGAGGAAACGCTTTAATATGGTAGTAGGCGATGCTAAACAATCGATTTACCGCTGGCGAGGAGGAAATGCCAACATGCTCGCCGATTTACCCGAAATACCCACTATTAGCCCTGAGTCGCCTTTAGTACAAGAAATTAACTTGTTGCGAAACCTGCACCAAGTGGAGCATTTAGATACCAACCGAAGAAGCCACCGTGGGATTGTAGAGTTTAACAACGGATTTTATCAGTTTATTCAAGAAAAATTTGGCGAGCAATATCCCAACCTACTTAAGTTTTATAAAGAAGTACACCAAAAGCCCTATAAAGAAGGGGCATCGCTAGTTTCGGTAACCTTAATTGATACTTCCAAAAAAGATAAAATCTTGAATGAAGCGACTGCCCATTTGCTCTGCCAAAAAGTGAAGGAATTGCATGCAGAAGGCATCCCCTACAGCGATATGGCAATATTGACTCGTAAGAACAAATTAGGTGTACAGTCTGCAGAAGCATTGCTACGCGAGGGTATTCCGGTAATCTCTAGCGAATCGCTTTTGGTAAAACAAGCCGAAACGGTGCAGTTCCTCATAGGGTTTTTCAGGCTGTTATCGGTTCCCATACCTGTTGCCGAAAAAATGAAACTCATTACTTTTTTGCACCGACATTACCATTCGCGCTTTCCTAAAGAGTACACACAAGCACACTTAACAGGAACGCAAATTCTAGTGCTTACAAAAAAACTAGACCAGCTTTCGGCAGAAAGCACTCTATCCTATATAACAGAAACCTTTGGCGTTCCTGCTCATACCACAGCATGGCATAGCTTTCCTCTGTACGATTTGGCAGAACACACAGCCCAAATGTTTAGACTTTGGGAAAAGGAAACAGAAATTATTTACTTACAAAAGGCGTTTGACTTCATTAAAAAATTTACCCTTACAGGGGGAAACCAGCTTCGGCTTTTTTTAGAGAAATGGGAGAAGAAACAAGATAAACTCTCTGTAGAATTAACCGACTCTGAAAATGCAGTACGTATTTTAACAATTCATAAAGCAAAGGGGCTGGAGTTTCCGGTTGTATTAATCCCCTTTGCCGATTGGGAATTGAAACTGAACATGAAAGATTTACGCATTTGGAGCGATTGGAAAAATGAGGTAGCTAACGTTGATTTTGCTGTGTTTCAGCCAGTCAAAAAAATGAAAAATACGCCCTTAGCAGAGGCGGTTATCCAAGAAGAAGAGGCGAATTTTATCGATAATGTGAACATTTTGTACGTTGCCACTACACGAGCGCAAGAGCGATTGTATGTAATTGGCAAGGGAACGTTTAGTAATAAAAAATTACAAACGGCAATCGATTTTTTTGCCCAATATGCAGTTCATAAAGAGGCGAAAACCTCTGATAGTTCTGTATACCTCAAAGAAAGCGAGGAAACCGTAGACATAAGCCGTGTAGCTTGGGAAGAAGGCATACCTGATGCAAAGCAAGGAGAACGTACTGGCGAGGGGCACAAAACTCCAGCGTTTGTGGTACTTCGAAACGGCGTATTGGGTAGGGTGCCTCAGGCACTCAAACTCGCACATGAGCAGTCGAAAAAGCACACGCCTACTTTACCTGATTTAATGGCAGCGCCTACTCCGCAAGAAAAAGGGGTTTGGGTGCACTATGCTTTTGAGCAAATAAGGTACGCTGCTGATATTTCAGATGTAGTGGAGCAGATGGTATACCGGGGTGAACTCAGACCGGAGCAACGGGTAGATATAGAGGCTGCCATGCGCGAAGTAGTAGAACTGCCTGAAATTCGTTCGTACTATCAGCCCAAGCCGGGGCAATATATTTTAAACGAACGCTCACTGATGGGGAAAGGGTTGTTGCGTCCCGATCGGCTTGTGGTAACTCCCGAAGGAGATGTAGTGGTAATAGACTATAAAACAGGCGAATTTCAAGAAACCCATAAACGACAGATGCAGAGCTATTTACAGCATTTGAAAGCGGCAGGTTATCCGCAAGTAAAAGGTTTTGTGGTATACACTGAACAAAAAAATGTAGTGCTCCTAGAGGGATAAAAAAGGCTGTCCTAAAAGCTAGAAAACACCGCTGAGTTTAGGTGCGGAATCATCTATGCTTTACGGACAGCCTTTAGAGAAACCTTAAGCATTTGCCAATTTTTTATTGGCAGCGCGCTTACGGTCGTTTTCGTCGAGTAAAATTTTGCGTAACCGTAAATGATTTGGGGTTACTTCTAAGTATTCATCTTCTTGGATGTACTCCATCGATTCTTCCAAAGAAAATTTGATAGCGGGTGCAATTCTGACTTTATCGTCGGCACTAGCGGCGCGAACGTTCGTCAGTTTTTTCGATTTGGTTACATTCACTACCAAATCATTATTTCGGTTATGCTCCCCGATGATTTGCCCTACGTACACTTCTTCACCCGGTTCGATGAAAAACCTACCTCGATCTTGTAATTTATCGATTGCATACGCGAATGAAGCACCTCCTTCCATCGCAATGAGTGAGCCGTTGAATCGTGTAGGAATATCCCCTTTCCAAGGTTCGTAGCCCTTCAATCGGTGCGACATCACCGCTTCGCCTGCAGTAGCATTAAGTACTAGGTTGCGAAGCCCAATAATACCTCGGGAAGGAATGCTGAATTCTAAGTGAATTACATCGCCTTTCGGTACCATTTCCGTCATTTCGCCTTTGCGTTGGCTTACTAACTCGATTACTTTTCCGGAGTTTTCTTCTGGAACATCGACTACGAGTAATTCAACAGGCTCGCATTTTTTACCATCAATCTCGCGGAGAATCACTTGGGGTTGCCCTACGGAAAGTTCGTAGCCTTCGCGACGCATGGTTTCAATCAAGACGGAAAGGTGCAAGATTCCTCTGCCAAATACCAAGATAGCATCTGGCGAATCGGTATCTTTAAGGCGTAACGCAAGGTTGCGCTCGGTTTCTTTTTCCAAACGTTCGCGTAAATGGCGCGAGGTAACGTATTTACCATCTTTACCAAAAAATGGAGAATCGTTAATGGTAAACAGCATCGACATCGTGGGTTCATCAACCGGAATAGGGGTTAACCCTTCTGGGTTTTCAAAATCGGCAACGGTGTCGCCAATTTCAAAGCCTTCAATGCCGGTAATAGCGCACAACTCGCCACAGGGGGCTTGTTCTACTTTTACCTTCCCTAATCCTTCGAAGGTGTACAATTCTTTAATACGCGATTTGGTTTGGCTGCCATCGCGGTGCACAAGCGTTACGGGGCTACCCGAAACCAGTGTTCCTCGGTTTACCCTTCCAATGGCAATACGGCCGATATACGAAGAAAAATCGATACTTGTGATGCGCATTTGAACGGTACCTTCTTGGAGTTTTGGCGAAGGAATATGTTCAATGATTTGATCGAGTAGATAGTATACGTCTTCGGTAGGAGTTTGCCAATCGGGACCCATCCAGTTATGTTTCGCTGAACCAAAAACGGTTTGAAATTCCAACTGCTGTTCGTTGGCATCGAGCGAGAACATAAGGTCGAATACATTTTCTTGCACTTCGTCGGGTCTACAATTGGGTTTATCCACTTTGTTTACCACGAGCATGGGCATTAATCCCATTTCCAAAGCTTTTTGCAAAACGTAGCGAGTTTGCGGCATAGGGCCTTCAAAGGCGTCTACAAGTAAGATGGCACCATCCGCCATATTGAGCACGCGTTCTACCTCACCGCCGAAGTCGGCGTGGCCGGGTGTATCAATCAAATTGATTTTGTAGCCTTTGTACTGCACCGATACGTTTTTGGAAAGAATGGTAATACCGCGCTCTTTTTCCAAATCGTTGTTATCGAGGATGAGTTCGCCGGTTTCTTGTCCATCGCGGAACAGTTGGCAAGCGTGCAAAATTTTGTCGACCAAGGTAGTCTTGCCGTGGTCAACGTGAGCGATAATCGCTACATTTCTAAGTTTCATATAAATAAATCCGAAGTTGAAAAACGCCGCAAAGATAGGTAAAAACTAAAGGGGGAATGTTACGTGTACAAAAAGAAATCTGAATTAGAAAAGAAAAGGCTATCCCTATAGTATAAGGATAGCCTTTCTTGCTTATAATTCTTTAATAATTGTTACTTAGTTACCGAATTGCCAAAGTGTTTGTGTGTTTCGTAGTAATGTTTTTTGGCTTCTTCGAAGAGTTCTTCAAATTCTTGGCGAGTGGTTTCGAAGGTCGATTCCGTACTTTTCTGCATCTTATCAAGGTGTTTGCGAAGCTCTTTTTCGTGCCCCATCATTTTAGAAACGGCATTTTCTAGCTCATTTTGAAGATTCTCGCCTGCATCTTTTATGCTATTGGCGAAATCATCTATTTTTTCTTTCCAATCGCTAAAATCAGCTTCTGCTTTCACATTATATTCTTTTCGTTCGTTCGATGACATAAGAATGGTGTTTTTATTAGGGTCTATCATTTTATTAAAAGTTAAGGGTAAAAAGAATTAGAAAATTAGCTGCCTGCCACAAACGGAAGCAGCTGGTAAAAAAGTTGGGTTTCGTATCTGTTCCGATTAGCTAGTTGCCATCGGGGAGTGCATATTGCACTTCGAGGTTATTGTCTACTTCATCGGCACCACCTTCGTAGGCGTTGATGGTCGCATAGCGTTTTTCTCGCTTCGAATCTACCGTACCCGATAGCGTTACTAAGCCATTATTGGCGGTAACCTCTACCTGGTCGGTATCAACAAACGGCGACCACCATAGTTGATACTCTACTTCGGCTTCCAGCTCTGCATCTGAATAAATGCTGCCGGTAGGTGAAATTTGATTCCACGCCAGATAGTCGATATTGATGGCGTCTTTTCGCGATGAGGAACGCACACCTAAATCGTCTTCGACAAAAATGACTCCTTTGACATTGGCGGCAATGTCGTTTGCATAGATTCGCTCTACTTCTGAATCGACCGTTCCTCTGAGTGTTACAATACCTTGTTTAGCGTTGAAGTCAATGTCTTCGTCTTGTAACATGGGGTTAGAGTCAAAGGCAGTAGTGAGCCGCGCTTCTAGTACTACATTGCTAGGAACATAGCTAGGAAATACCTTTACATAATTTTTGATATTTAAAACGCCCACAATGTTATTGGTAGTTGATTTTGCTGCTTTTTTAGCGGCAAAACTTTCCAGTGTTCCTCGTAAGGTTACTACGCCATTATCGGTACTTACCGAAACTTTCGATGAAGTAACGCGAGGGTCGTAGAAAAGGGCATCAAGCACTGCTCTGGTAATTTCGTTATCGGTGCGGTAGGCATACTTGTTCCCACGCATTTCGTTAGCACTGTACAGCGGTTCTATTCGTAAATCAGAAGAATCTACGGCATTAGTGCCGGCAACCCAAGCATTTGAATATGCAACATCTTTCTCGGCGAGGCTTCCAATGATTCCGCTCAAATTTACCTTGCCATCGTTTACGCTCACATCGACCAATCCATCTTCTAAGCGGACATCGTTTCGCAGCATACCCTCAATATCTTTCTGGATTTCATAGTCGCTCCGATCAGAATTAATAGTATAAGCTACTTGATTATCCACTGAGCGCACCCCTTCTACAGCGCGGGCTACATTGGCTGTAATTTGCTTTTCTTGCCACGAGTCTACCATCCCTTCGAGGGTAATGTTACCACGGTTTGCTCGCACATTTACCTCATACACTTCGGTAACAGGGTTGTTTAATAAGGCAAACTCTACATTTTCCACTAAAGTAGAATCGTGTAAAGGAAACTGGCGGATTTCAATGAGGTTTACAACGCCACGGACTCCTCTTACTGCTTTCACAATCTCCTCAGCTTTTTTCTTTTCAAGGAGATGGTTGGCAGTACCTTCTAATATTACAATACCCTGGTTTGTATTGGCCTCAATCGCATACGAACTTACCGATTCGTTGAGCAAAAACTCGCTTTCAACGGCATCGGTAATCTCACTATCTGTTAATCGATTTTTCGCCTGTTCTTGTGCGCTTACTGCTCCAATACTCAAAATGAATGTAGCAATGGTAATACATATTTTTTTTGATAATTCGTTGGGTTTTCCTCGGTTTTTCACTGTAAACATGGTTTGATTTTTTTTGTAGTTAAAGTTTAAATAAGAGTAAAACTACCTATAAAGGTGAAAAACCTGTGCCATGCTTCAAAAACCCTCTAATGTGTTTTAATAGAGTTTTCGGTAGGGTTGAGTGTAGAAGGAAATCAACACCTTAGCGAAAGATGTGGAATTTTTCCACGCACTGGAACTATACATTCCTATATATTTTAAAAAGTGATTTCATAATCGCGAAGCTTATTATAAAGTGTTTTGCGGTCGATGTTCAGCAACCGAGCCGCCTCCGATTTATTATTACCTGCTTGCTGCAGTGCTTTCAATATGGCACTTACTTCGGCATTTTCTGTCGAAGTTTTTAAATCGTTTACAGAAAACGATAACGTTTGGCTACCCCTCCGTTTGTTTTCGTGAAAGATAATTTCGTGTGGTAAGACACTTGTGCGGATCAACTCGCCTTCGGTAAGAAGCACCGCTCTACGGATTACATTGCGCAACTCTCTCAAATTTCCATACCATGGATATGCTTTTAGCAAATGGATGGTTTTTTCAGAAAAAGCAGTTATCGATTTGCCTAACGATTCATTCGCCTGGGATAAGAAAAACCGTGCAAAATGCATGATATCTTCTGGGCGTTCGCGCAAGGCAGGCATGGTAATCGAAAATTCGTTTAGCCTATGGAATAAATCTTTGCGGAAAGCACCTTTTTGCACAGCGTTTTTCAAACGTTCGTTAGATGCCGCTAAAATGCGAACGTCCACAGGATGAGCCTCAACACCACCAATTTTTATGATTTTCCGCTCTTGAAGTGCCCGCAATAATTTTACCTGCACATCGTGCGATAAATTTCCAATTTCATCTAAGAACAGCGTGCCTTTGTGTGCTATTTCAAAACTGCCGCTTTAGCTTTGT
>CAYMYI010000131.1:0-10680 GCA_964394585.1 uncultured Roseobacteraceae bacterium | reverse complement strand
AGGTTTGTGGAACTTTCAATTAACTGCTTGATTTTCAATGACAACAAGTCTAATGATTTTGATCCATTTATTAAGTTCTTTGGATTATTTAATGCAATTTGTTATCAAACAGAGATCAATAAATTTGTTGAAAAAGAAGTATTAAGTGATTATAAGATAGCTTCTAAATTTATATCAAAGAATATAGTAGCAGTTTTTGATTTAGAAATAGACAAGCACAAAAAAACACAACACAGAGCCTAACAACTAAGCTTTCGTGTGGTCGGTACGACCGAACATGAAGGCTTTTGTTGACTGAACTGCCCCAATAGCGTAGTTAAGACTTAATCTTACAAAGTGGCACAAGTTGAACCGTTATATCCACATGATGACTCCTCACACAGATTGCCATGCAATAAACGCCCGTTTCATAGAAAGATGATTTTGCATCACTAGCGGTCATACTCTTTGCAATCCCTAAAAGGTAAATCCAAAAAGACCTAAGATTGTATGCTTAAATTAGGAGGGAGAATACAGAAGCACTAATAGATTAGCTAAGCTTCAAAAAGAAAGGGAAGAGTGCTTGCCCAGGTTAATGACAAAACTTTAAAAGGAAGTTTACTAGGTCTTTTGCTAGGTCTATTGAAAAACAAAAGGAGCTACATTTTCATGTAGCTCCTTGATTTTGAATGAGCCCCCTGACGGGATCGAACCGCCGACCTACTGATTACAAGTCAGTTGCTCTACCAGCTGAGCTAAGGAGGCTTTTCCTTGCATTGAAGGCGTTTCCTTCAAAAGCGATGCAAAGATAATAGAACCCTTTTCAAATAATCAAGCCTTCCGCATAAAAAAATCCCTCTTGATTTTCCTAGCAAAAATGTGTTTTATCATTCTACCTGAAAATCAGGAAGATATTTTTCAAAAAAAAATCAGACATCTTCTTTAATATCATCGATTTTGTCGAATGAGGTAACTACTCCCTTTATCAAGGCAGAACTGAAGCCCTGATGTTCCATTTCGTTGAGGCCGGCGATGGTGCATCCTTGGGGCGTGGTTACTTTATCGATTTCATCTTCGGGATGCCTGCCGCTCTCTAGCAACAGGGAGGCGGCTCCTTTCACGGTTTGTGCGGCAATGAGCTGAGATATTTCTGCCCCAAATCCTATCTGTATGCCTCCTTGAGAAGCCGCTCTGATAAAACGCAACGAAAACGCGATACCGCAAGCGCCTAGTACTGTAGCGGCTGCCATCAGGTTTTCGTCAATCATTACCGCTTTGCCAAGTTGCTCAAAAACATGCAGTACGGCTTCTTGTTGAGCTTCCGTTGCGTTGTTGGTGGAAATACACGTCATCGATTGCTGAATGGCAATAGCAGTGTTGGGCATGGCGCGGAAAAGAGGAATTTCGGTTCCCACAATCGATGCCATCTCGGAAAGACCTGCACCGGTTACTACCGAAATAAGGATATGCTCGGCAGGGTGTAATACGGGTTGTATTTCGGTAAGTACTGCCCGAATCTGGTAGGGTTTGATTGCCAAAACAATATACTGACTATTGCGAACGGCTTCGCAATTATCGGCGGTTACCTGTATGCCCTTTTCTTTCAAAGAAGCCAATTTTTCCACTTTACGGCGTGTTATGGCGATTGCCTCAGGTCGAAAGGCTTTGCTCTTGTAAAGTCCTTCTGCGATGGCAGTGCCTAAATTACCGCCGCCAATTATGGCAATGGTGTTCGTTTGCATAACGTTCTATTTTGTTTGTGAATGGATTTCTACGATATGATTATCAATCAGGCGAACTTCGCCAACGTGTGCAGCAATAGCAATGAGTACGGTTGAAGGTAACGGTAAGGCATCTACAAGCTGTAAGTTGTGCGCATTGGCAATGTGCAAATATTCGAGTTGTACCGTGGGAACCGTTTCAATGAGTGCCTTCGCTGCCGAAACGGCTTTTTGGGGCTGCTCTCCTTTTTGCAACAGTGCGGCAGCAGTTTGCAAAGCGCGATACAATACGCCGGCTTCTTGCTGTTGGTCTATTGTGAGGCGCCTGTTGCGCGATGACATCGCCAAGCCGTTTTCTTCGCGAATAATCGGGCAGCAGCGTACTTCTACAGGAAAGCTCAGCGCTTGCACTAATTGGCGAATAATTAAGTATTGCTGGTAGTCTTTCTGCCCAAAATAGGCAACATCGGGTACCACCATGTGGAACAATTTAGACACCACCATACCCACGCCCCGAAAATGCCCGGGCCGATGCGCCCCTTCCATGGTAGACTCTAAAGCCCCAAATGAAATTTGGAAATTTGATAATTGCGTTCCTTCCGGATACATCGTTTTAAGAGAAGGTAAAAAAACCGCAGTACATGACAGCTCCCTTAACATGTTGATGTCGCTTTCTACAGAAGTAGGGTATTTTTCAAAATCAGATGTATTATTAAACTGAGTAGGGTTCACAAATATGCTGGCAATCGCACAGTCAGTTTCACGCACTGCACGTTGCACCAAAGAGGCATGCCCTGCATGTAAGGCGCCCATTGTGGGCACAAAGCCAATCCTTTTTTGTTTCTGTTTTTGATGGCGAACAAACGATGTTAATACGGGAAGACTCGTTATTATTTCCATGAATTGAGCAACGGATGGAATCAACAGTTTTCGAAAAATTTATTCGCCATAGAGCAAAACTCAATTTATCAAAATAAGAAGGCAATTTATACCTAAAAATTCTATTTCAAAGCATACATAGCAGGAAAATGACTTTTTTTGTACTTTTGCACGAAATTTAATCAAACTTACAAGAGCATATGTCCAAAGTGAAAATTCTCTATGTGTCCAGTGAAATCAATCCTTTTTTGCAAACTTCTGATGTAGCAGACTACGTACGTGCGCTACCTCAATCGATGCAAGAAAAAGGGATGGAAATCCGAATTATGGTACCACGGTTCGGGATAATTAACGAACGCAAAAATCGTTTGCATGAAGTGGTGCGACTCTCCGGTATTAACATTGCCGTAGGCGACGAAGAGAAACCACTCACTATCAAAGTGGCTTCTATCCCTAGCGCTAAATTGCAGGTTTACTTCATTGACAACGAAGATTATTTTCAGCGTAAATCAGTATTTATCGATAAAAACAAAAACTTTTTCGACGATAACCACGAACGCTCCATTTTCTTTTGCAAGGGTGTAATCGAAACGGTAAAGAAATTAGGCTGGGCACCGGATATTGTACATTGTAACGATTGGATGACAAGCCTCATTCCTATGTATTTGAAAACGACTTACAAAAACGATCCAATGTTTAAGGATGCAAAAGTGGTTTTCACAGTTTATAACAATAGCTTTACACACCAATTTGGTGAAGACCTCATTCCTAAAGTAAAGATGGTCGACATTAAAGATGAAATGTTGGAAAAACTCGCTAGTGGCGATTACAACGCATTCATCCGCATTGGCAGCGAATATGCCGACCTTGTTACAAAAGCCAGCCATGAGGTAGACCAAAGCCTTAATGGAATTTTCTCAGATTTGAATGTCGAAAAAATTGAGACCATTGAAAAAGACGAAAACTATCACGAATCGTACTATACCCTTTACAACGAACTGGTTAGCTAGAATTCCGCTTTGGGTTAGTTGCCTTGCAAGCATTTGCCTGAGTGCCTGCGACGAAAACGAGCAGATCGGCTTAAACCTACAGGGCAGCCAAGTGTTAAATACCATTTTTACAGATACACTTTCTATTGAATCTTCGGTGGTGTATCTCGACTCGATTAACACCACCAATACTGCTAGTATTTTGGTGGGAAATTTATCGGATGAACGCTTTGGGAATACGACTGCTATTGCGTATTCCCAGCTTTCTATCGGGATTACTACCGACTTAGACTTTGGCGAGCGCCCAGTGTTCGATTCCATTACTATGCGCTTGCAGTATAAGTATACCTATGGCGATACACTTACACCGCAAACGTATCAAATTCATGAATTGACAGACCCCATCGATACTATACAATATTATAATTTTGATACTATCGATGGTATAGGTGAGCAAATTGGCGAATTTACGTATGCTCCCGGGCGCGATTCCCTCAACTTTGTTACCTTCAGGCTTTCCGATGCTTGGGGGCAAAAATTGCTTAACAAAGGCGGTGAACCCGAATTGGCTGACCAAGCTAGTTTTGCAGAGTTTGTGAAAGGGATTCGGCTACAAGCCATAAGCCCTGCTACGCAGTCTGTGATTGGCTTCGATCCTTCCGGTGCTCGCTCGTTTATTACGCTACATTATCGCACACCTTCTGCCGATACACTCGCTCCACGCACCTTCCGATTTACATTTGGTAGAGGGTTTCACTTTGTCGATGCTGACTTGAACAACGCGCTAAATATCAAAAACTTAGAACGAGGAGAGTCCATTCCTACTTCGCAAACCAACCACGAGTGCATGCTTCAAGCAGGTACTGGTATTACCACGCTGATTCGTTTTCCGCATTTAACGAGTTTAGGAGATGGGCAACGCATTTTAGTGAACCGAGCTGAGCTATTCTTTCGCCCTGTGGACGAACTGAATACCGATCCGTTTAAACTTCCTCCCTTTTCGGTATTTCTGAAAAAAGCAACGGAAGAAGGAATACCGGGCAACTTTATAGGAAAGGAGCTTTCGTTTAATGAAGCGGCCGTTTCGCAATACAATACTGCGGGCAGGATGTATCCTCCTATCCGAATCACTTCGTATATTCAAAGTTTAATTGATGGCAATGAACCCAATACGGGCATATTCTTGTCGCTATCTCCTACGCAGGAAAAAGAAGCGGTCAACCATGTGATTATTGCCGACCCTGAACACCCTACCAATCCATCTATGGAACTTCGGGTGTATTACACCATCCTCGATAGCCAGGAATAATTTTGGTGAAGATTTTGTAAAACTAATGGTCAAGATTGTCATACAAGAAATACTGACAGCTTGACCATTTTATTTTCAGTGTGTACCTGCTTGACTGCCTTCGCCTGAAAATACGCTGCCATGGAGGCATTATTACCCTAACCTAACGCTTAATTTATGTGTGGAATAGTTGGTTACGTTGGCGACCGAAAAGCTAGCGATATTTTACTGAAAGGGCTCAAACGGTTGGAATACCGTGGATATGATAGCGCTGGTATTGCCCTAATTAACGGAGGAGTCAATATTTTTAAGAAACAAGGCAAGGTAGCCGAGCTCGAAAAGCTCCTTGAGGGTGAAGACCTGCACTGCACCGTGGGAATAGGACATACTCGTTGGGCTACTCACGGCGAACCTAACGATGTGAACGCCCATCCGCATTACTCTTCCGATAAAAAGCTTGCGATTATCCACAACGGAATTATCGAAAACTATACAACACTCAAAAAAGATTTAGAGCAACGGGGTCACCAATTTGAAAGCGAAACTGACTCTGAAGTTTTCATCCATTTTATTGAAGAAATTCAAAAAGATCATAAATGTTCGTTAGAAGAAGCGGTGCGCCTAGCGATGACCCAAGTTATAGGTGCCTATGCCATCGTGATTCTTTCCCTCGAAAACCCAAATCAGTTGATTGCTGCCCGCAAAGGTAGCCCTCTCGTAATTGGTGTGGGGAAAGATAACTCGGAGTTTTTCTTAGCCTCAGATGCTACCCCAATTATCGAATACACCAAAGATGTTGTGTATTTGAACGATGAAGAAATCGCGGTAATTCGCGATAAGCAGTTGCAGGTACTCAACCTCGATGCCGTACGCCTCAATCCTTACATTTTTACGCTTGATATGGAGTTAGAGGCTATCGAGAAAGGGGGCTACGACCATTTTATGCTGAAAGAAATTTTCGAGCAGCCTAAATCGATTCAAGATTGCCTACGTGGGCGTTTGGTAGTAAGTAGCGAACACGCCGCATTGGGAGGTATTCAGAAATACTTGCCCGATTTGCTCAATGCTCCTCGAATCATCATTCTCGGTTGTGGTACTTCGTGGCATGCCGGACTGGTGGCAGAGTACATCATCGAAGAGCTAACTCGTATTCCTGTGGAAGTAGAGTATGCCTCGGAGTTTCGGTATCGCAACCCGATTGTCAACAAAGGGGATGTAGTCATTGCCATTTCGCAATCCGGAGAAACAGCCGACACCCTGGCGGCTATCGAACTGGCAAAATCGAAAGGTGCTGTTATTTTAGGGATTTGCAACGTTGTGGGTTCTTCGATTGCCCGTGCTTCGCACGAAGGTGCTTATACACATGCAGGTCCCGAAATTGGGGTGGCAAGCACCAAAGCGTTCACAGCGCAGCTTACTGTGCTTACCCTAATGGCGCTCATGCTTGCTAAAAAGCGGCAAACACTTTCGCACAACCAATATATGGACTTGCTCAAATCGCTCGACCAAGTACCAGTTTTAGTAGAAAAATGCCTTAAACTTAACGATAAGGTAGAAAAAATTGCTACTAAGTTTAAAAATGCTACCAACTTCTTATACTTAGGTAGGGGGTATAACTTCCCGGTTGCGCTCGAAGGAGCCCTAAAACTAAAGGAGATTTCCTACATCCATGCGGAAGGCTATCCGGCTGCGGAAATGAAACACGGCCCTATCGCCCTGATTGATGAAGCCATGCCGGTGGTGTTTATTGCTACACGCGACAAATCATACGACAAGATTGTATCAAACATTCAAGAAGTAAAAGCGCGAAAAGGCGAGGTAATCGCTGTGGTTACCGAAGGCGACGCGCTCATTCCTAAAATGGTTGATTATGTATTAGAAGTACCGGATGTTCACGAGACTCTCATGCCAATGGTTGCCGTTATCCCATTGCAACTCCTTGCCTACCACATCGCCCTGATGCGAGGCTGCAATGTGGACCAACCCCGTAATTTGGCAAAATCGGTTACGGTAGAATAATCATCTTTAACAAAAAAACCCTCACTATAAATTAAATAGTGAGGGTTTTTCATGGATTTATTCAACCATCTTTTTTTTACAGTTAGCTCACCAAGATTTCGCGTTGTACATACTCGGCAATTTGAACGGCATTGGTAGCCGCTCCTTTCCGTAAATTATCTGCTACAATCCACAAGTTTAGTGTGTTGGGCTGAGTTTCGTCGCGGCGTATACGTCCTACAAAGGTATCGTCTTTCCCATGTGCATTAATGGGCATAGGGTATTCTAACTTTTCAGGATTATCTACCACAACCACACCTTCTGTGCGCTCTAAAATGCTGCGGACTTCGGTTAGTTCAAACTCGTTGGCAAATTCAATATTGACTGCTTCAGAGTGCCCACCAATCGTAGGGATACGCACGGCAGTCGCTGTTACCGCTACGGCGTCGTCGTTCAGAATTTTCTTGGTTTCGTTTACCATTTTCATTTCCTCTTTGGTGTATCCGTTTTCGAAAAATACATCAATATGAGGAATCACGTTGAGGTCTATCGGGTACGGATATGCCATTTCACCTTCTATACCTTTTCGTTCGTTCATTAGTTGGTCAACAGCAGCCTTACCCGTACCAGTTACAGATTGGTACGTAGCAACTACTACTCGTTTGATGGTGTAACGCTTATGCAAAGGGGCTAACACCAATACCATCTGAATGGTAGAACAATTTGGGTTTGCAATGATTTTGTCGAAGGCGGTTAATGTGTTCGCATTAATTTCAGGAACGATGAGCTTATGATCGGGGTGCATCCGCCATGCCGATGAATTATCGATTACGAACGTCCCTACTTCGGCAAATCGAGGGGCATGTTCGAGGGAGGTGCTCCCGCCTGCTGAAAAAATAGCAACATCGGGTTTCAGAGCGATAGCGTCATCCATACTTACTACGGTATAGTTTTTTCCTGCAAACGCAATTGAAGTTCCTACGGAGCGCTGCGATGCTACCGGGATCAGGGTTTCCACAGGAAAATTCCGTTCTTCAAGCACTTTTAAGACTTCTTTGCCTACCAAACCGGTAGCGCCCACTACTGCAAGTTTCATGGTATTTGATTAATTAAAGGGTGAAAACATAAAACTAGAAAAAATGAAAAAAGACTGCCCTTTGTCAGAACAGCCCTCTTTGCTATGGATTTTTATCGTATGGCTTAGATGAGAATTCTGACAGGATCTTCCAATAACTGTTTAAAGGTCTGCAAAAATGCTGAGCCTACCGCACCATCGACCACGCGGTGATCGCAGGATAGGGTAACCTTCATTACATTCCCCACTTTGATTTCGCCTTCGCGCACTACGGGTACCTGTTTGATTCCACCTACTGCCATGATACAAGCATCCGGCGGATTAATAATCGCTGTAAATTCCTCAATTCCAAACATTCCTAAGTTAGAAATGGTAAAGGTGTTCCCTTCCCAATCGGAAGGCTGAAGTTTTTTATCACGGGCTTTGCCGCCTAGTTCTTTTACTTCGGCAGAAATCTGAGAAATGGGTTTTTGGTCAGCAAAGCGAACTACAGGTACTAGTAGGCCTTCGTCAACGGCTACTGCTACGCCAATATGTATGTGCTGATTGTAGCGAATTTTATCGCCTAACCACGAGGCATTTACTTTAGGATGCTGGCGTAATGCTGCGGCTGTTGCTTTAATGACGATATCATTAAACGAGATTTTTACAGGAGCAATTTCGTTCATGCTTTTGCGGGCTGCCACCACCTTGTCCATGTCGATTTCCATGGTAAGGTAGAAATGAGGCGCCGTAAACTTGCTATCTGCCAAACGGCGAGCAATGGTTTTACGCATTTGTGAAACAGGCGCTTCAGTGAAGCTTTCTTCGCCTAGCGGTACAGATGGAATCGCAATAGTTGCTTTGCCAGATTCTGTGCTTGCCTTGGCTTGCGGCTGGGGCGCTGCACTTGGCTGATAGTTTTCGATATCGCGCTTTACAATGCGGCCGTTTTCGCCTGTGCCTTTAATTTGGCTGAGGTCGTAGCCTTTTTCTGCGGCCATCTTTTTGGCAAGCGGCGATGCTTTAATACGTCCACTTGATGTTTGCGAAGAAACCTTTGGCTCGGCAGCCGATGCTTGAGGTGCTGCAGTTGATGTTGAAGCCGAAGAAGTTGCTTCATTATTGGCTGTTTCTTTTGGCGTTTCAGCTTGCTTTTTAGGCTGTTTTTCTGCTGCCAATAAAGGTTGGAAGTCGGTACCCTCTTCGCCAATTATAGCGATAATCCCGTCAATCGGCACTGAGTTGCCCGCTTCTACACCGATATACAGAATGGTTCCATCTTCGTAACTCTCAAGCTCCATGGTTGCTTTATCGGTTTCTACTTCGGCAAGAATATCACCCGAGGAAACTGAATCACCTACTTTTACTTGCCATGAGGCAATCACGCCTTCTTCCATGGTATCGCTCATTTTCGGCATCCGAATCACAGAAGCCGGAATATTTGAAACATCCACATCGCTTTCGGTAACCTCTTCGGTTGTTTCAATAGGTTCAGTACTTTCGGTATTTGAAGCGCCGTTGGTACTTCCATTTTGTTGCAGCAACTGGCTAAAATCTTCTCCTTCTTCTCCGATGATGGCGATGATGCCATTTACGGGAACTGCTTCTTTCTCTTGTACACCAATGTGTAGGATTACGCCGTCTTCATAGCTTTCGAGCTCCATGGTCGCTTTATCGGTTTCTACTTCGGCAAGTACATCGCCTGAAGAAACTTCGTCGCCAACCTTTACCAACCAAGAGGCAATCACACCTTCTTCCATGGTATCGCTCATTTTCGGCATTCTAATTACTTCTGCCATAGTCTATTTTAGATAGGATTTATGTATGCTTGAATGATAATCAAAAATAGAAGTTTTCCGCTGAAATAGCGAAAAAAAGAAACCTCTTAACGCCAAAGCGCTGAAACCCACAGCAACCCTACTACACTAGGTAGTAATTTGCTATGGGTTTCTTTCAAAACTAACTATGGCAAAAGGTGTTTCAGAAACCTATCGCTTTCCTACTATTATTTTCTTGTAAATAAGATAACTACCCGGCTTCCCAATTTGCACATGGTACAGCCCGGTAGGCAGTTGGCTAACATCGATGGCAAAACCATTATCCCCTGCCAGAATTTCTCCCTGCTGTACCTGCTGCCCTTGGGTGTTGAACAATACCCATGTATGCGTTTCTGGTAAAGATTGGCTAAAACGCACATATGTTGTTTCGCTGGCAGGGTTAGGGTATAAATCAACGGTTTGAAGAGCTTCGGGTACTAGCGACTCATCGCCTAACACTATACTCGGAATTCCCTCAGGCACTTCGTACACCGCCTGATAGATTTCCTTTGTTGCATTATTTTGTACAAAACCAATCACAACTAAGTTTTCATTAGGCTCGATGAGGGGCACCGACCACTCGGCTTGCCGAGTTTGCGAACTGCCGGGCTGCCAACTTACTCCTTGGAAGCTAGTTCCCCCAGAAGGATTCAGTGAGCGCAATACCCATTCGAAGCGTGTTTGCCCATTAGGCGTTGCCTCAGTCATGATAATTTCGTGTTCTACTACCGCCAAGTGTACTACAATTTCATCGTTGGTTTCAATAGCAGAGGTAAGCGTAAATTCTATTTGATTGGATGCTAAGGCTGGGTCGGGTATGTTAAGAGAAAGATTGAAGGCAACATCTTCTAATGCACCTGCTTGTAAGCTATCAGACAAAGCACTTTCAAACACTCCACGTTGCGTAAGATTTCCAAAGTTTGTAGGTGTTGCGGCTAAACGAGCACCATCT
>CAYMYI010000130.1:0-11034 GCA_964394585.1 uncultured Roseobacteraceae bacterium | reverse complement strand
GATGCAAATATATGAATATTGATTATCAGTTAGTTATGAATCAACAACTCTAATATACTATGTAATTCAGTAGGATTAATTTAATGCCCAACATTATAAGTTGCAAGACAACTAATTAAAATAATACTTTATCCTAACATAGCTTAGCCATATCTTATATGCATATTGTTTTCAGGACTTTTAAGTGTAGGAGCCTATTTAGAACTTATCCAAGATTTATGTGATTTGATTACCTGAGTTTTTAAGGATTAAAAACACCTGACTTTCCCAACCAATTAATATGTAGTATAACCTTAAGGCTTTTTGTACTTAGAGCTACAAAATGTGCTATTTGACTTGAAATAACATCGAAACTGCCTTTTAATGATAAAGTTATGTATTTCATTGTCTCATAATGCCGACTCATGTTTCTGTCCCAATCCGTTTGTTCCGTTACCGTTCCGTTTCGCAACGGAACATGTAGCTTTATTTCAGAATGAATGGCTAGCACGTAGCTTAAAAAAAACAGATACACCCCTATTAAGTAAAATCCTGTTGCTCTAACCACTTTTGAGGTCAACCGAGACGCCTGCTTGCTGCAGCCAATACCCAATTGTGCCAAGCGTATAGTTCGTCCGTGTAGTTGCTTTTAGGCATGCAGTGAACTGCCTATCTGTTTTGCTCGCACGATAGTTTGGATGAAATTGGCTGAGCTGATGGAAGTAGTTCCTAGCCCCTTCCCCTTCCCCAAACTCATTGGCTAAGGCTTGCCCTACCTGATACCATGCTTGGTAGCTGAGGGTTATATCGACTTTCACACGCATAATCGTTTCGATGACCGTTTGAATAAACCGTTCCTTATCCGTTTGTCGTTCCGTTTTCGTTGCGTTTGAAACGGTTTGTACAACCGACTAGTCCAATGACTTAAGGTTAAGAGTATTCATTTTACGTATTACTTTTCATAGATAATGTATTTTTCCCAACCGTATACGCATAGGAAGAAGAGGGTATAAATTGAAGCTTGAGTCCCTCATACTCTACTTCTCCCTCTTTACTAATAGAAGTTACAATGGGGCTTTGTAGATTGTTTTCATTACAAAACTTTATCAAACTTTTTAGGTCTTTCGGTTTTTCAAAGTACCTATCAGACCATTTAATTTCAATCGCCCAAACTGGCTTTAAGGTGTCTCCTAAGCCTACCATGTCCACTTCCCCATTATTCCAACGAGCATACCAAGGGGTAAACCAATCTCTGTGCATCCATTGAGAAAATATGGCTGTTTCTACCATGTTACCCATCATCTCATCCATAGCAGTAATGGGAGAAAATAAGGCACTTCGTAAGGAAGGATTCGTCAGATAAATTTTAAAAAAATTATCCCTTTTGAATCGCTTACCACTTTGGTCAATCCGTTTTACTTGTTTAATGAGGTAAGCCGCTGCTAAGTATTCGATGTACTTCTTGAGCGTATTTTTAGGTACTTGCGATTGCCTGCTGAGTGTTTCTAAAGAAAACTCGCTGCCACTATTGTAGGCAATCGTCGTAAAGAGGGAGTTAAGCTCTCGGGTATCTGCAATTCCGTATAGGCTTGGTAAATCTCTAAGTAATACCTTATCTACAATATCTTGCCGAATGTATCGATCGGGGTTTGCTTGTATCTTGTCAGAGAAAATCACTTCCGGGTATCCTCCATAGTTGATGTAGTCGATAAAGTGCCGATTCAACTCTTCCAAATGACTGGTTGAGTAAAAGTCAGTTGTAATCTCATTCCAAGTAAGTTTGATGGGTTTAATCAGCTTTTCTAGTCCCTTTAAGGCGATATACTCATGAAACGTAAGAGGAGGCAGCATAAAATCTGTAAACCTACCTGCACCACTTTCGTTGCTGGCAAACTTGAGCGCCGCCGCCGCCGAACCAGATACTATAAACTTATCTTTTCTGTAACTATCTACTAATGTTTTAAGGTGTACTTCCCAATCTCTACAATATTGTATCTCATCAAAGATGATGTGCCAATCCTCTTTGTCTTCTTTTCCTGTAGCCTCCTTGGCATACGTAAAAAGCTGCTCAAGGGGAATGTTGTTATAGATCGGGTTTTCAATAGTAATAAAAATGATTTTCATGGGGTCGATACCCTTGTCAATCATATCCTGCACCATGTGATACAGCATAACGGTTTTACCAACGCGTCTGGGGCCCATTAACACTACTGCTCTTCTTATATCGCGCTCATACACCAAAGGCTTGAAGAGTTCAAAATAAAGCCTTCTAGGCATTGCCTGATAGTCCTCTTCTATTTTCCCTTCTACCCACCAAGGGTTTTCAAAGCGAATCCTATCAAGAACTTGTTTTTTAGATATTTCTCTGAGCATTGTTTTCTTATTTGAATCAAAGATACAAAATAAAATCATACGATTGACTCTATTTTTAGTTTTAAAAACAAATAAGAAAATTTATCTAGTGATAAATTCTTATTGGAACAGTTAACTATTGAAGGAAATTAGCCCTTAATCGCTCCGCTAAAGTTTTGGGTGCTTTTCACTTCAGACTGTTTCCTATCCGTCTTAATGAGCAGGTAAATTATCATCGTATTTACCGTATTCACGTAAACCCACCGTAAAAACTACTACTTGTAAAACAACAGATACACCCCTATTAGATAAAATCCTGTTGCTCTAGCCACTTTTGAGGTCAACCGAAACGCCTGCTTGCTGTAGCCAATACCTAATTGTATCAAGCGTATAGTTCGTGCGTATGGTTGCTTTTAGGCATGCGGTAAACTGCCCATCTGTTTTGCTCGCACGATAGTTTGGATGAAATTGGCTGAGCTGATGGAAGTAGTTCCTAGCCCCTTCCCCTTCCCCAAACTCATTGGCTAAGGCTTGCCCTACCTGATACCATGCTTGGTAGCTGAGGGTTATATCGACTTTCACACGCATAATCGTTTCGATGACCGTTTGAATAAACCGTTCCTTATCCGTTTGTCGTTCCGTTTTCGTTGCGTTTTCGTTGCGTTTGAAACGGTTTTATCATCCGTTTGCAACGGTTTGTACAACCGTTTGTAAGGTGTGGCGAAATGGTTGATAAACGGTTCTTCGTCGTAGGAATAGTAACGGGCTTGTGCAGGATTTTGCACGGCATTATCGCAAATAATCCCATAGGCTTTCAAGTCTTCGCTGAAAGCTAGACAATGTTGGCGGTATTGGTTGGGGTGGGTAATCGGTACTAATCCCCAAAAACCATTACCCGACGCAGACTGACCAATGTAGGCAATGTTACTAATCTTACTAAGTTTTTTTTTGAGTTGATGGTAATTGCCAATGTGCCTATTGTCTTTAAAGTCAATGTCGAATTGCATGAGCCCACTAGGGGCTACCCATGCCTCCGTTTTTCGTTGGGTGAAAACCCCCGAAGGAAGGATGATGGGTAGTTCTAGCTTTAATTTTTTGCGTTTTTCTGCATCGACTTCTGAGCGAATCGCCTTTATCTTATCGGAATATTTAGCGGAATACAACCATGTCAACAGGTTAACTCGCTTCGGATTGTCCACAGCTTTCACGGTACGAAAACAGCTGACTGCTACGTTTAGAATACTGTCGTTTTTCATTACAAAAGGAATTAGAGCAACAGGATTTCACTTAATAGGGGTGTGTCTCTTTTTTTTACATTCCACCCTTGTGTTTAGCAGGTCGAAGTGAGACTTTCCCGCCTTCCCTGTATGAGTTCGTCAATATGTGCGGGAATACTGACCTGTACTTTTTGTGTTACTTTATTCATCGTCTTCATCGGCTAAGGGTGAACACTCATCTAAGTACAGTTGTCGAGAGGCAGCTGCGTCCTTCAAATGCACTCCCGCACTGAGGACATTCTTTTGTGGTAAAATTTGTCATTAGTGTATGTGGGTTTGGTTTAAAAATTAAAACTGAGGTTCGACTGTACGTTGGTAGCTCGGATGGCTTGTTTACCTTGTTCAAGCCATTCGGTAAGTTCCGTACGCTTAAAGCGCAGTTGTTTGCCTCTTTTGTAGAAAGGAATTTCTTTTTTTGAGGTCTTTTTGTAAAGTGTAGATTTTGAAACATCAAGAAACTTGGCAGCTTCTTCCACATTCAAAAACTCGTTTGCTTCTGACGCCTCGAGCGGACTTTTCTGTGTGAGATGCTCGGCAATCTGCCTTGCAAGCTCATGTACAATGGGTTGGAGCACCGCTCCAACATTTTCTAAGTTAATTTTCATAAGTTGTTTGTTTTTGGTTACAAATTGTTTCTTTTTGAAACGCAACCAAAAACTCCTTGGACACTACCTTGGACATTCTAAAATTTGTATGTCGCTGATAATCAACGACAAAAAAATGAAACTTTTTTTAAGAAAATCCTAACTATCGCCTGTTCCGTTTTTTATAGAATGTTTCAGTTTGTAAAAGGGGCTATGCTTTGTTGCCTTTAATTTATCCAAGAATGCCAAAATAGATTGAAAGTCTTTCTCTATGAGGTCTTCACTTCTTTTTTCACCTCTTCGAGAAGCTTTATACAAGGCTTGAATACCCGCTTCATCAATATTTTCACCTCTTAACAGCAATATAAATTCAATGAGGTGTTTTTTAGTATAGTTTTCCACTTTAAGGGCTCTGAAAATTTCTTCTGCAAAAAGTAAAGCTTTGTATTGGCTTTGGGGAACATTGGCTATTAACCTGATTTCTTCTTCACTCAGCTCATGATTTAGAAGCTTTAGCTTGGACAGTAGTTGCATTTTGTATTGTTCATACGCAGTATAGGTCGCAACTAGGTCTATCACTTTTTCTTCAGAGAAGCTTTCCATTAATTCCAAATCTAAAGCATGCCTTTTGGAAACTCCTTTTCTCTGTGAAGCACTAGCGGAAGCATTTCTTAAAGTTGATGGGTAGCATTCTTTTAAAAACCCAAGCATCTGCGATCCTTTCTTAAACTTCTTGTGCAGATATTGATAGTCCACCAAAAGGCTATCTTTAAAGGAGCTTACTTCGTCTTCGGTGTCGTGGAACTTCAAACGATTTTGCTCACGCTCGAGGATCGCTAAAAACTCCTCAAGAATACTTTCATGTTCATACAACTCTTTCCTTTCATTGATAAACGAAGTCATCCTTTCGTCTAAAGCGTTGTAATGTTTCTTAGTAGCTTCTTCAAGCCTTTTGTCAACGGGCGAAAGTGCCATAAACGTCCAAAATGTTTAAACCATGTTTAAACCAAGAAAAATTAAAGGAGCTACATTTTCATGTAACTCCTTGATTTTCAGGGGTGGGCCCACGAGGGCTCGAACCTCGGACCCCCTGATTATGAGTCAGGTGCTCTAACCAGCTGAGCTATGAGCCCCGAAAACGCCATGCGTTTTCATTTCAGAGGGCAAAAGTAAAAAAATATCTTGATATGGGGCGGGCGTCTTCGGATTTTTTCTTTAAGGTAGTATAAACTGCTGGGTGCGCTGCAACCAAGTACTATCCAGAACGATGCGTGCTTTTTCACAAAGCGTGGGATAGTGCCACGTTTCATATGGAGCGTAGTGAGGCTGTTCAGGCAGGGTATTACGTAATTTGTTAACGGATAATGCTATTTCCATTGCCCAAGTGGCTTGTTTTGTTTGAGAAGGTGCATAGCTTATGGCTGCACAGGGAATCATGCTGCGGGTAAGCCCTACGGTAGGCTCGGTTAGGTATTGGGAGGCAGTAAATGCTGAGCGGGTAGCATCCCAATTTGATATGCCTACTTCGGAGAGCAAGAGCACTAAATTGCCTGCGTGTTGCCCTTCTTGGAATGCAATTTCCCATTCGTTTTGTGTAGTAACCCAATGGTATGAAACATCTTTTTGATGGCGAGTTGCCCACTGGTTCAAAGTTTTTTGAGCGCGTAAGTTTTCTTTAGACAGACCGCCCATGACAAACACGTGGTGGATCGAGTCAGGCAATATACCGGTTTGCTGAAAGAGGGAATCAACCGGAGGGCGCTCTACCATAGTGGCCACAGTAGGGCTTTCAAATTCGTAGTTTTCGGTGCTCCAATCGATGCCTGTCATGATAATTGGCATGGAAAGTTGAGGTGCGTACGATGTTATGAAGCGTTCTATAGCAGGATCTTCCGCTACAATCAATGCTTCCGGGGCAAATATCCGGATTTCATTCAAAATTTCGGTAGCTCGTTGCAATTGCAAATTTTCGCTATCGGTTGGGCGGGCATCGAGGTAGTACAAGGTGAGCTTCAGGCGGTTGGCTCTGGAGGAGTCTTCAATGGTTTTGGTGTAAGGAAGTTCTAATGGGTGCCCATACCGGTACGATTGCAAGTAAAATATGCGCGAAACGGGTTTTTGGGGTTCGTTTTGCTGTATATCTTGCTGGGCTGGCTGGCATGCTGCCAAAATGGCGATCATTAAAAGGATGAAGGGATTATATAAAGTGCGCATTGGTAGCATAATTCTATCCTCTTTGGAAGTGTTCAGTTTTTCGCAAAAGTAACGCGTAGCCAGTATTTTCATTGCCTAGAGCATGGCTCTCTCAACGTACATTAACAACTCGGACAAGCCGACGTAGTATAGCTGGGAAAAAGCGCTTCAAATATACGGCACCAACTTCCTTAAGTTTTCCAGGATACATTTCCGCTTTGTGGCGTTCAATGGCTTTTACAATGGAACGTGCGCACGCTTCGGGCGATATTCCGTTTGCTTGCCCTTTATCGAGGGTATTATTGGGTGAGCCATCTCCTAAGAAAGCATTTTGGGAAACGTGCGTTTTTACATAGCCGGGCGCTACTAGGGTAATATCGATATTATCGTTATAAAGTTCGGCGCGAAGCGAGTCGTAAAATCCATGCATGGCGTGTTTGGAAGCGGCATAGGCTGAACGAAGCGGTGTTCCAAATTTCCCGGTAACGCTTGAAATGGCGACGATAGTCCCGCCTCGCTGTGCTTGCATAATTGGGATAACCGCTCGTGTGAGAGCTACTCCCCCAAAAAAGTTAATTTCGATGATGCGGCGGAACACCTCAGGCTGAGTATCCATAAACAACGCGCGTTGGCTTACGCCTCCATTATTCACTAAAATATCAATACGGCCGAAGTGGCTCATCACTTGTTGTACTTGTTCTTCTGGGGTTTCGAGTTGGGCTAAATCAAGAGGGAGAACGAGTACCTGCGTAGGGTCGGTACATTTCGCTTTTACAGCTTCGAGTGCTTCGGTTCGGCGCGAAGAAAGCACTAGGCGTACTCCTTGTTGAGCAAGTGCGTAGGCGAGCGCTTCCCCTATGCCCGAAGAGGCACCGGTAATCCAAGCTACTTTATTTTTTAGGGGTGATGCCATAGAAAAACGAGGTTTTTGATGTACGAATGTTGGCAAGGTAACGAAAAAGCCGTGCAGTGCGAAAATGCCTCTGATGTTGTACCTTTAAGAACGTTCATCCTAATTTATTAAATATCAATTTTAAGTACTATGAAATCACGTGTAATAGGGCTTGCCGGATTACTATACCTTGCCATCTTCCATGTGCAAGCCCAAGAAATAGAGCTTACCGGCACCGATTTGGTGGCTAGCATAGAATATCAAGTACCGACTACGCCAGTAAAGAACCAAGGGAATACAGGAACTTGTTGGAGTTTTGCGACTACCTCTTTTATCGAAACCGAAGCCATACGCAAGGGGAAAGGCGAGTTCGACATTTCCGAAATGTATTTTGTGCGATATACCTACCCGCAAAAAGCAGCAAACTACTTACGCCTCCACGGAAACACTGTGTTTGGACAAGGTGGTTTGGCGCACGATGTAGCTACCATTGTAAAGCAATATGGCGCAGTACCCGAGGCAGTGTATTCAGGGTTACCCCAAGGAGAGGAAAAGCACGACCACAGCGCTTTGTTTAATACACTAAAACAGCAAGTACAGCAACAAGAAGACGGGCTTTCCGAGGCATTCTTTCAACAGTTTGCCCTTACGCTCGATTCGGTGCTTGGCATGCCGCCTTCCGAGTTCACCTATGAAGATAAAACCTATACACCTCACGATTTTGTACGGCAGGCATTGGATTTCAATCCGGATGATTATGTAGAACTTACTTCGTATCAGCACCGACCGTTTTACACGCAGTTTCGCCTTGAAATCCCCGATAATTGGGCAAATGGCATGTACTACAACCTCCCGCTAGAAGAGCTTTTACAAGTGATGGAACATTCGCTAGCGAATGGATATTCCATCGTTTGGGATGGCGATGTGAGCGAAAAGGAGTTTTCGCACCAGAAAGGTATAGCGCTAGTGCCGAAGAAAAGCTGGGATGAAAAAACGGAGGAAGAACGAGCAGCCACCACCTTCATGGCATACCAAGAAGAAAAACAAATTACACCCGAAATGCGGCAAGAAACCTTCGATAATTATTCGACTACTGATGACCACCTCATGCACATTACCGGGCTGTTGAAAGAAGAAAGCGGCAAGCGTTTTTATATTACTAAAAATTCGTGGGGCAAGAGTAACACCCTAGGTGGCTATTTGTATATGTCGGAAGCATACGTACAGCTCAAAACAGTTTCGATTATGGTGCATAAAGATGCCATTCCTGAAGCAATCCGCCAAAAACTCTCGATGTAATATCTTCGGTACTGTACCATGCTTGGCACTCAGGCTATACGCTACCCATGTGTAGGGTATAGCTTTTCTATATGAAAACCTGAAATGGAAGACTGTTTAGGTAGTGTTTCCTCTTGGTTTCTAGTAATTTTGTATATGGCTGTTTCTCGAAAAAAACATTGGCATTGCCCTTCTTTAGAGGCGCTTTCTTCCATTGCCGAAGAACTGCTTGTCTTCGCAGGGCCAGTGCGTGTTTGGTTACTCGATGCGGAAATGGGTACCGGAAAAACAACGCTAACCACACAAGTATGCCGTGCCTTAGGGGTAGAAGATGCCACCAGCAGCCCTACGTTTGCCCTTGTAAACGAGTACCACACGCCCACGCACGAACCTATCTATCATTTTGATTGCTACAGGCTCGATAGTGCCCAGGAAGCTCTTGAATTAGGTTTTGAAGAGTATCTTTACAGTGGCAATTATTGTTTTATAGAGTGGCCGTTCAACATTACAGACCTGCTACCAGCAACTAATTATGCCCTCGTTACCATTCTATTAGAAAGCGACCATACCCGTACGATAAACATGATGTGTTATGAGTAATAAAGAAAAAGTTGGTTTTAGCGATGTCGCCGCGGAGTTCTACAAATTTCATCCGCAGGAAGTGCCGGTGAAAGAACGCCTTAAAAGTGGAAACCCTATTACAGTAGGTATCCCTCGTGAGCTTTCTGAGCGGGAAAAGCGCGTAACGCTACGCCCAGAAGCAGTTTCGGTACTAACCAATAATGGGGTAGAAGTACGGGTAGAAACCCGCGCAGGGCATTGCTCCAAACATGAAGACAAAGAATATAGCGATGCCGGTGCGCAGATTGCCTACAGCACCAAAGAAGTATTTGAGTCTGATATTATTCTGAAAGTAGCCCCTCCTACTATCGAAGAAATTGGCTTCATGAAACCGGGCAAAACCATTATTTCCGCATTGCAACGCAATGTGCTCTCCCTGGAGTACATTAAAGCGTTGAACCAAAAACAAGCCACAGCACTCGCCTACGAGCTTATCCAAGATAAAGTAGGCGGGTTGCCTCTAGTGCGTGCCATGAGCGAAATCGCCGGAAGTTCCGTGATGTTGATTGCCGCTGAGTTGCTGAGCAGTTTCAACGAAGGCTTGGGCGTAGTGCTAGGGGGGGTAACTGGTGTACCCCCTACAAAAGTTCTGATTTTGGGAGCAGGAACCGTAGCAGAATATGCCGCTCGTGCTGCCATTGGGCTAGGCGCCGAAGTCAAAATTTTTGATAATCATATTTACAAGCTGCGCAGAATTAAAGAGAAGTTAGGTTACCACGGGGTGTATACGTCTACGATTGATACCTTCACCCTTTCAGAGGCTCTACGCGAAACCGATGTTGCCATAGGAGCCATTCGCTCCGACGATGGCCGCGCCCCTTGCGTAGTTACAGAAGAAATGGTGGGTAGCATGAAACCCAACTCGGTCATTATCGACGTGAGTATCGATCAGGGCGGCTGCTTCGAAACCTCAGAGCTTACCACTCATTTAAAACCCACGTTCCGACGGCATGGAGTTATCCATTACTGTGTACCAAATGTAGGCTCGCGTGCTGCCCGCACCGCAACTACGGCAATTAGCAATATTTTTACCCCCATCTTATTAGAAATAGAGTCGCAAGGAGGTATCGATAAAATGCTGTTTCACAATCCGTGGTTTGCCAAAGGAGTCTACACCTACAGAGGGGGTGTTACCAACGAATCTATCGCTAAGAAATTCGAAATGCCTTGTAAAAACCTGAATTTGATTATTTCTGCACATTTGTAAAGCTTTCGCCATGTAATTCAAAAAATCAATTCATTATTTATAAAACTTTAAATACTACATAAAGGAATGGAATATCGCATAGAAAAAGATACCATGGGCGAGGTACAAGTACCTGCCGAAAAATATTGGGGTGCCCAAACGCAACGCTCGTTGCAAAACTTTAAAATTGGCGGACATACCATGCCCCTTGAAATAATTTACGCCTTTGCTATACTGAAAAAATCGGCAGCGCTTACCAATGCCGAGCTAGGCGTGCTTTCGCAAGAAAAGGCAAACTTGATTGAAACCGTATGCGATGAGATTTTGACCGGCTCGCTCGACGATCAGTTCCCCTTGGTAGTTTGGCAAACCGGCTCAGGCACGCAATCAAACATGAACGTGAACGAGGTAGTAGCCAACCGAGCACATGTACTTTCAGGAGGAGCACTTACCGACAGCAAGAAGGCAATCCACCCGAACGATGATGTCAACAAATCGCAGTCGTCGAACGATACGTTCCCTACTGCCATGCACATAGCGTCGTATAAGTTTATTGTAGAAGTCGCCATCCCGCAGATTACCAAACTCCGCGATACCCTCCACCAAAAGGCACAAGCCTTTAAAGATGTAGTAAAAATTGAACGAACGCACTTTATGGATGCGACTCCGCTT